>CAZBWK010000085.1:0-17519 GCA_964495655.1 uncultured Prolixibacteraceae bacterium
ACATGCGAGTTCCATACTATACCTTTAAAAATAAACAATTTTAATAGTATGAAATTATTATTTTGGTTAACTGTATAAACTTCTTAGTATAATCCTTAATAATTTATATATTTGTTCTTTTTAAAAACAATTCTTTATTAATGGTAGATTTCAAGAATTTGGATGCGGACCGGTTAGACAGTGCGGCACAGATGCTTAAATCAATTGCCCACCCGATGCGTATTGCCATTTTAAAACATTTAGAGGGAGGAAAAAAATTAACAGTTTCTGAAATTCACGAACTTCTTAGTATCGAACAATCTACAACCTCTCATCACCTGGGTATACTTAAGGATAAAGGAGTTCTCTGCTCAAAACGCGAGGGTAAAAATACTTTTTACTATTTAAAACATAATATTTTGAGCAAGATAATCGAATGCCTCGAAGCTTGTATTTGTGAATAATAAGTAATTATTTTTATTGCCTTTAAACAGGTAAATATTACATAATCATAACCTCTTTTCTATCTCGATAAAGGTTTTCATGCTCTCTTCAGTAATAAATTTGCCCCCGGGTGAAAAGTCAAATACTTCAAGAGATACCCATTTCTTATAGTTTAAATCCCTCAGGGTTTCAAAAACAGGTATAAAATCGTCAGGTATTGCATCTGTACGAATAAGTGTTCCGTCCATATTCTGCACATGAATGTGCCTGATATTATCGTAATATTTTTTTATCAGGTCAGTCCATGGTTCTGTTTCATCAAGCGTATTATGAAAATCAAACATTGAACTGATTGCCGGATGCCCGATCTTATTCACAATTGCCACAGCCTCTTCCAATGTATTGACCACATCGGTACTGCTTTGTGGCAGGGACTCGATAAGGATAGTAATTTTTCTCTCTTTTGCGTGATCTGCAACTTGTGCCAACCCGTCGGCAAAATAGTCTGTTGCTTCGCTTACCGTAACTCCGCCTGTCGTCCCCCGCTGGCCGGGCGATCCAAATACCATCACCTCACCACCCAGGTCACCGCAAAAATCTATTAACTGGTCTAAATAGGCTATGGATTTCCGGCGCAGTTCTTTATCAGGAGTTGTGAAATGAAGACCGTGAGGAGGGGGTGTAAATAACCAGTGCAGACCAGCACATACAATACCGGCATTTTTCATATCCTTTACCATCTGTTTCCGATTATCACCGGAAATTTCCTGGACTCCTTCCTTAACAAGAGTAAATGATGCTACCTCAACGCCATCATATCCTGCACTTCCGATAATCTCACATTGCTCAGGCCAGCTGAAATCCTGAAGTATTTCATTGCATAATGCATATTTAAAAATTCTGCCCTTACTGCCACTGCATGCAAGTGACATACCTCCCAGTGCAAGTGTACTCAATGCTGCCGCTGATCTTTGTATAAAATCCCTTCTGTTAAGTTTCATTCGTTTCATCGCTGTAAATTTTCAACCTGAATTTGCAAAATACGTGTCTAAATGTTTGTATTTTAAAATATCCTTATTTAAGTCCTTATTTTTAACCTCAGTAAACGATATGTTTATTGACATATAGATCTGTCCGGTTTGTTAAACCCCAATCCTGTCAACGTACCCTGACAAATTTAAATTATTTGTCCGAATGTCGCAATAATTTATCCTTCAAAAGGGAAAATAAACAAAAAATCTGTAATTATAGATCTCTATTATCCTAATTTGATGTTAATGTAGCTTTTGTTCAATAATGTAATGTTTGTGCTTCATCATTTTTAATTAAAACCCTTTCACAAATTAAATTCTCGTAAAATTGATCTATTTTTATCCGGATTTCTAATATAACACATTGAACTCAGGCATTTGCAGAGAAATAAAATGGCATAACTAAAAATTATTGTAATTAATCAGAGTAAATGAAACTTGTATTTGCTACCAATAATAAACATAAACTAAGCGAACTTCAGTCCATACTTGGAGACAGCTTTGAACTGCTAAGCCTTGATGATATAGGCTGCTACGAAGAAATTCCTGAAGACCAGCCTACACTGGAAGGGAATTCACGTCAGAAAGCATTTTATATATACGACAAAGTTGGATTACCATGTTTTGCAGATGATACAGGACTGGAAATTGAGGCGCTGGACGGAAAACCGGGAGTCTTTTCAGCCCGGTATGCAGGCAATGACAAAGATTCAAATGCCAATATGGATAAAGTATTGAGTCAGCTTGAAAAAATAAATGACCGTAAAGCCCGTTTTAGAACTGTCATTACACTTATTATCGATGGAAAGGAAATATTATTTGAAGGTGTTGTTGAAGGGGAAATAACCAGAGAGAAAAGAGGTGAAGGAGGATTTGGATACGACCCTGTATTCGTTCCTTACGGTTATGATAAATCATTTGCTGAAATGAAACCGGATGATAAAAACAGGATAAGCCACCGGGGCAGAGCAGTGAAAAAGCTGGTTCGTTATTTAAAATCTATATGAACCGAAAAGATCTATATATGTGCAGATTATCGTTTATACTGATTTTTTTTCTATTATCATTTCAAACATTTGCCAGGAGGGAACAGGGCAGCTGGCAGGACTATCTGTCATTCTCAAATGCATTGAAGATTGCTGATGCGGGATCGAGAGTTTACTGTGCAACTGAAGGAGGACTGTTTTATTTAGATAAAAGTGATAACAGCCTGGGAAAATTTTCCGGGTTAAACGGATTGAATGATTTCGGAATAAAAAATATAGCGTACAGCGAAAAAAATGATCTGCTTGTGGTTATTTATTCGAACAGTAATATTGATCTGGTTTATAAGTCACAGGTATTTAACATACCTGATATTGAGCGCAAACATATTACAGGAGATAAAAGTATCTACAACATACTCATTTCGGATAATGAAGCTTATCTTTCCTGCGGATTTGGGATTGTTGTACTCAACCTGGAGAAAAAAGAGGTAAAGGATACCTATTTCATAGGTGATGAGGGCAGCCATCTCAGGGTAAACGACGTTGAAATATTTGAATCATTCATTTATGCTGCCACTGATGAAGGAATTCTCCGTGCTGTCGTTACTTCCAACCTTTTAGATTTCCGGAGTTGGGAAAAAATAGATAATATCCCTCATTCGAATGATAAATTCAGCCATCTGATTGTCTATAACGGACAGCTAATGGCTAATTATACACCAGACAAATATAATGAGGATAAACTATTCCTTTATAACGGACTTGAATGGATGCATGTACTTCCCAGAATAAACTATATCAACGATGTCAGTATCGCCGGCGGAACCATGGCAATAGCGGGCAGAGGCGAAATTATTTTTGTTGGGGGGGAAAATAATATAACGGGCATAATTAACAATTACAGATTCAACAACAGAGAAATAACCACTATAAATCCTCAAAGCGCAGTTGTGGGGAGCGATGGTGCAGTATGGGTGGCAGACTATGGATATGGTCTGGTTCATATAAATGGCGAATATGCAGAATCTGTTTTCCCGGAAGGGCCGAAAGACAATAAAGTATTCTTCATGACTTCAAATAAGGGAGACCTGTGGTTAGCCCCCGGAGGCAGAAGTGACTCATGGAATAATACATGGCAGTGGCCCAGAATTGAACTGTTTAGAGAGGGCCGATGGTCAACTTTCTCAAAAAATACCTTCCCCGAACTGGACGGATTTTCCGACATAGTTTGTATTGCAGTTGATCCTGCTGATCCGGATCACTTTTTTGCCGGAAGCTGGGGAGGAGGTATATTAGAATTCAGAAACAATAATCTGATTAACAGGTATACTGAATATAACAGCCCTCTTCAAAGCGCTCTCCCCGACCAACCGGGTGAACCTTATGTCAGAATTGGAGGCATGGATTTTGACTCACAGGGAAATTTATGGATCACTAATTCAGAAGTTGCTGAAAACCTTCATATGCTGACACAGGGAGGTGAATGGAAATCAATTGCGCTGCCGGAGATTGCTAAAATAAAAAGTATTGGCCCTCTGGTAGTAACTGAGAATGATGACAAATGGATCATGGTTCCACGAGGCAATGACCTTTATGTTACAGATAAAACCGGATCACAAAAAAAAGCTTTACAACTAATATCCTATTTTAATAACGGCCAAAAAGAATTTTTCAACAGGATGAATGATGTATACTGCATAACAGAAGACCTGGAAGGAGAAATATGGATTGGTACATCAAAAGGGGTTGCGGTTTATTCAAATCCACAGCAAATCTGGAATGTTGAAAATTTTTATGCAAAACAACCGAGCCTTGACCTTAACGACGGACTGTACCACCCCTTGCTGGAAACAGAAACGGTAACTGCAATAGCCGTTGACGGCGCTAACCGTAAGTGGATAGGCACAAAAGGTTCGGGAGTTTACCTGGTATCCAAAAACGGAGAAAACGAGATTCTACACTTTACAACCGATAACAGTCCGCTTATGTCTAATACCATTACAACTATTGCTGTTAACCAGATTTCAGGAGAAGTGTTTTTAGGCACATCAGAAGGATTGATATCATATCAGGGAGATGCCGTCATTGGCAATGACTCTTTTGCCAGTGTGTATGTTTATCCGAACCCTGTCAGGGAAGGCTGGGATGGCCCGGTGACAGTTACCGGACTAATGGAAAATACAGATATCAGAATAACCGACATTACAGGAAACCTGGTTTATAAAACAACCTCTTTGGGAGGACAAGCGGTTTGGGATGGGAAAAATCTGAACGGTAATCGTGTAAAAACAGGGGTTTATCTGGTTTTTTGTATTGGTAAAAACGGTGAAGAGACCCATATCGAAAAATTGTTATTTATAAACTGAACCCAAAATGTTAGCCGCTACGGAGGGAATTGTACTGAGCTACAGAAAATATGGAGAAAACAGCCTGATAATAACAATCTATACCAGAAATGCCGGGCGGCAGTCATATATCCTGAATGCATCAAAATCCGGCAAAAAAAGGAGCGGAAAAGGATCGTTACAGCCATTATACCTGGTAGAGTTGGTCGCTTATTATAAAGAATCGAGAGAAATACAGAGAATAAAAGAGATAAGAAATAATCCTGTTTACCAAAATATACCTTTCGATATCCACAGGTCATCACAGGCACTCTTCATTGCAGAGATACTGAATAAAACTTTACGGGAACAGGAAAGTTCACCTCCTCTGTTTGATTTTATAAAAAACTCACTGATCTATATGGACCTGTCAGAAAACCATATACCCAATTTTCATCTTTACTTCTTATTCCGTCTTACGGAATATCTAGGATTCCTTCCTGACACAAATAAACTCTGTGAGGATGGCTGGTTCGATTTACAAAAAGGCTCTGTCGAAAAACATAAGCCTGTGCATGTTTATTACCTTGACAAGGAGGCGACAAAAGCTTTTTGCAGCCTGGCCGGACTCAAACTCAGGGAAATTGATGATATAAAAATATCACGCACACTTCGTATTAGCCTAACTTTAAGGCTGTTAGATTATTATCAACTGCATTTCGAACACCTGGGTGAAATAAGATCATTAAAAATCCTGCGTGAAGTTTTCTCCTGACCTCACATTTTTAATGATGCTTTTGAAAATATATACTCCGGAATGTCCTGATCAAATTTAATATCGGTAACTTTAAACTCCGTGCCATCGCCCTGCTTCAGCATATCTTTATAGATCACAGTCATAGGAAACCAACGCCCCTCCAGTTGGACAACATCGCTCATGACTGACCTTTTCAGGAGTTGCCCGCTTTTTGCAAACAACTCTTCTTTGAGGGGGATAAAACGTTCCTTATCTACCCATAATTTACGGGTCGCATAGGCCACATCGTCAACCTTCGCGGTAAGCTCAAGCACCCATGTTGCACGTCCGTCAACTATTTCACTTCCCGTTACAACGGCATTATAAGTATCAGTCAGCTTACGGTCGTCCATCATATCCTCATAAGAGAGGTCAGACCCCATGACTGACTGCCGGAGCATGTGACCGGAAATCTGGATAGTACGATCGGTTGAAGGAGAATAAATCCACAGTTGGTTGTCCAATTTTAGCATTTTGATTCCCTGCTCCCGGGGAGGTGAAAGATATTCAGTAAAGGATTTCTTATCTCCTGCCACATAGCTTCGGGAGGTAAGGGTGCGGCTGGCCCTTCTTCCATTAATTGTCATTGATGATTCAAATACCCGGTTCTCGGATGACAAATTATCGTCAATTCTCTGTAAAACTTCTCCGGCATCCGGCTGGGCGTATGCAAAAGAAAAAAGACCGGATAAGATAACTGCTGCTACAAATACCTTTATTATCATTTCGTATAAAATTATCTTTATTATCAATTTAAGCTTCAAGCTCTTTAAACAGCTGAGATGTCTTTCGCCTGTATATCCCTATACCAGCAAGCATGGTGCCAATTATTGTTGCAAACAGGCCTGGAATAAACCCGATATAGTAGTCCGCCGGTGTTATGCGAGTCCTGATGTGAGAAGGCAGCATCATGGCAGCCCCTTCCATCATTCCTGAAATATCAATGCCGTATTTCTGTATCAATGCAGATATCACCAAGCCTGCTATTGTCCCGATTATTGATCCGGTAATTCCAATAAAAACAGACTCATAGATCAGGGTCTGGTATACATGGCTCTTCTCTTCCCCCATGGCCAGCCTGACTCCGAACTCACCATACCGTCTGAGGCCTCCCAACAGTCCCGCATTCCACAATACAATCGCCATTGCCAGTACAAAAATCATTGAAATATAGGTTCCCCATACATCACTCAGCACCACATATTGTCCCATGCTTCCCTGCTGACTTAAAGTTTTCATCACGGGAGCAAACTCATCATTATTATTCCCATACAATTCATTGAATGTCGCTGCAAGCCTCTTTGCTTTATCATCGTCATAATACCCCGATTCAAAAAATCCAATTAATTCTCCTGCACTGTCATACATGTCCAGGGCATTCCCTGCATCTTCTATGTCCATAATTACCGATCCCCTGTCAAGCGCCTCGGCGCCAAATGCCACTGTCCCTGCAACTGTCAGGTTATACATTGCCATACTGCCATTCATAGTTGAACCGATGAGAGTAAAATTATCGCCCGGCTTAACTTTTAATTTTTTTGAGAATTCCTCACTCAACAGAGCTTCACCGTAATTCCGGATCATATTACCTCTTACAAGCGAGTTATGAATATTTAACCGTTCAACTTCTTTACTTCTCCCCGATAACAGGTCCATTGCCAGTCCTGCTGCAGGCCCCTGCGACCGGGTTTCTCCGGATTCATCAGGCACATCAACGAGCCCTCCAAACTTAATCCGGGGAGCCCACTGAATATTCGGAAACCGGCTTTTCAAATCTCCCAATATTTGTTCTACACCAATAATAGCCAGATCATTTGGAACCTGACTCATATTTTCTGCATAAGCTCTGGTCATTACTTTCACATGTCCGTATGAGAACCTGGCATTTAACTCAATTGTATCACCCATAAATCCCGTTATATATGCATGGATGAAGACAGTTAACATTACACCTGTGGCGACAATAATTACCGGCACTCTGCTGCGGCTTTTATCGCGTAACAATCCTTTTATCAGAAATTTTATCATTGTATTCTCCCCCTTAAAGCTTCAGTAGGATTCATTTTTGCAATTTTCCTTGATGGCCAGTAACTGACAATAGTAGTAGCCACAACCACAATCAGGATGGTTGAAAGTACCAGTCCGGCCGAATAAACCGGATAGAGCGTTTGTGCCATAGCCATTCCAAATTCACTGGCATCCATGGGAAGGGTCCATCCCGCCTTTGCCTGCCAGGCAAGAAAAGGAAGGCCGTATGCAGCAGAGACCAGAGCTGCAAGCAATGAATGCATGGCTCCTTCAACTGTGAATAAACCCACGACTTCTCTACGGGTATATCCCAGGGCAATGTATGTGCCAATTTCCTTTTGCCTTCTGAAAATAGATAAAACCTGAGTATCGAAAATAGCAAGCATAGCCAGTAAGAGTAGTACTGCATAAAGAACAGATATTCCGACTGTTTTGGTTTTTATTAATTCATCTACCGATGAAGTTAATTCAGCTTTAGACTTATGTACCCATCCTTCTGCTTCAGGCCTTTCTTTTTCGCTGTCACTGTAAGTAAGGAGGGTTGCCTCACCTTCGAGCATTGTCATTTCCTGAAGCGTTTCCATCGGAATATATATCCGGGCAGTCTCAATTGAGGGAACGTTACTGGAAAAAATATCTGTAATGACAATCTCTTTAGCATCGAATGTTCCCCTGGCATCGCGCCAGCGAAGAGTGAAGTAATCACCTTTGGAAAGATCCAGGTCCCTTGCCATCAATGCTCCTATTATAGCCGGAACAGCATCTGTGGCAGTATCCAGTTTGTGTGTCGGCAATAAAAAAATATCCTGTCCCGGATTAATTCCGGTAACAGCAACAGATTGCATACGCCCCCGGGGGTATATTGTCCCCTGAACTAACAATAACGGCTCCATATCACCCTTTTCTATCTCCTCCCTGAACTGATCCGGAACAGGTGCATGGCTGTCGGCCAGTGTAAAAGGATCATAAGGATCATAATTCCTGTTCCAGTACTGGCCTTCGCCAATCTCCCAGTTGGTCATGTCTGTTTTCGCCTGATAATCCCATCCAACCAATACGCCTTTTATCCAGATAATTACAACAAAAGAAAATGAGAGCACAAATACATTGAGCCACGTACGCAGGCCTGCTCCGATTAAATTTCGATAAGCCAGTTTAAATGCTGTCTTCATTTCAATTAAAATTTTGCTGTTTGCCCATCCCCTCCTGATCGATAATTTTATCTATTTTACCATCGAACAGATAAATTTTTCTTTTCAGGTAATTAATCACCTTTTCATCGTGAGTTGCAAATAAGAAAGTGGTTTTCAACTCATTATTGAGTTTAAGCATAGTTTTCAGGATATTATGTGAATTGGCAGCATCAAGGTTAGCAGTAGGTTCATCGGCTAAAACCAGGGAAGGTTTTTTTACCATTGCCCTTGCAATAGCTACACGCTGGCACTCCCCGCCTGACAACTGAGGTGGTTTTGACTTTATCTTGTCGGTAAGTCCCAACCATTCAAGGGCATCCATGACCAATTTTTTTCTTTCCGAAGCACTGATCTTTAATAACAGCAGTGGAAATTCAACATTCTCAAAAACAGTATGAACAGCAAGCAGGTTATAACTCTGAAATATAAAACCAAGTTTTTCCTTCCTCAGTTGTGCAGCCTGCCTGGCTGACAGTTTTCCCACAGGATGGTCCAAAACCCATGCTTCACCCGAAGTGGGTGTATCTAAAGATCCGACAATGTTCAGAAGGGTGGTTTTCCCTGAACCACTCGGTCCGACCAGTCCGGTAAACTCTCCCCTGCCAATGGTCAGGTTGATCTCTTTCAATGCAGTAAAATGGGTTTTACCCATCGGGAAAGTCTTCACCAGGTCATTTATCTTTATGATTGCACTGTTTTCCATATTATTTATTTAAATGAAATTTTTTAATGATTAAATACAAACAGTAATTGCAGCCCCTTGCCGGCAAAAAGAATATTTTCAGAATATTGAAGGGGAATATTATATTGCTTTGGATTGATATAACCCATAACATATATTGTAAAATGATCAAATTGCTTCTGCCAGTTTATAAAATTATATGCGTTACCGTTTTTCCAGTCATAATAGATAATGTAATTTATCCTGTCGAACAAACCTGTCGGATAAGAAACATTTAAAAGTGAAAAAGTAACATTCTCGTCAAACGCAAATGGTTTTACACCGTAGGCTGCCGCTAATTGTTCCATGATTATGGTCAGTCCGTTTCCGACATTGATGGTGTAATCAGCTCCGATGTTCAATATCTCCTGGTTTGTCAGCAGACCCGCCTTTTTTTTCATATTTTTCCATGTAGCCTCAAACCAGTATCCTAAAATGCGATCGAACCTGGCATCTATGCCAAAACGGTTTTCCGGAATTCTTTCAAGCTCTGTTGCCGGTTCAAAAACTGACCTGCCGTCGGCTCTCCTGTGGTGATATGTGAATGCAGCTTCGCCGCTTCCGACAGGTATTTGCAGGCGGCCTCCCCCTTCGGGGACATTTTTAGTTGTCGGAATTAATTCCCAGCCTTTGGGATTTTTATTACCGTATAAACCCCATAACCATATATTCACATTATTTAAAAAATAATACCTGCCTAACACACTCCAAACCCCGTCAGTTAACTGAAGAGGATCGCGGGGATCAACCTGGTCAAACCACATAAGAGGCCGTAAAAGAGATGCAGATCCAAAATTTATTTTCTGCAGCCCGGCCCTCAGCTCAAACTGCCTTGTATAAAACCTTGCCCAGAGCCGGTAAGGTTTTATCCTGCCGTTTGTACCGTACTCATTGAAATTTTTAATCCCCAGGTTGCCGTAAATATTAGTTGAAGCTTCAAAATCCACTCTTCTGCTTTCTGACAGCTGAACTTCATAATTCAACCGGGGAATATAGCGAATGCCACTCCACCAGGGTAGTTCGTTACCCGGATTAAAATGGGAAAATAATGATAATTGCCCCTTAAACAGAGGTAGTTCCTGAGATTCGCCATATTTAGCGGAAAATATGAAACTAACCAGTATTATAAAGTTCAGTATCCTCATTTTCCAGGTTCTGATATTCCGTAGGCCACCAGTTTGGCAAACTCCACAATAAACTCCTGGGGAGTATCATACAACTGATTCAATTTTTCATCTTTAAGAAGGTCAACCAGCTTTAGTGAAATATGCAGCAATAATTCAGGCTTTAAATCTTTACGAAAAACTCCGGCTTCCTGGGCCTTCTTCCAGTCTTCAAGCAAACTGCCCCAAACTTCTGCAGTTTTTTCCTCTACAAAGGTTTGCAGTTCGGGTTCTGAACCCAGATAAAAATCCTCCATGAATTCCTTGCTGATATCATTTGTACTCTCGGCTTTAAGGAGGACTATCCTTTTTATCTTTTCGGATGCCGGTATATCCTCCTTCATCAGTTTGTTGAATTTATCAACCCCTTCGTTCACAATATTTGTGAAAACCGTCTTTGCCAACTCTTTTTTTTCCGGGAAATACTTATAAAAGGTCATCTTGCTCACTCCGGCTTTGTCGCATATCTCTTTAACGGTAACCCTTCTGAATCCATGCTTCCAAAAGAGTTCACGCGCTGTTTCCTCTAATGAAATATATTTTTGACTATTTACGAATTTATCCATAATATACAAATCATATAAAAACTTTACTAATATAGTACATTTTTATAAAATTCGTATACTTATTAACTGTCTTTAACAAATATTAATCATGAAATACAAATGCTTCATAAGTATATATCTCTGCATCTCTCCATCCGTCCCATCCCAAACCTGCCTTATCACGAGAACAGTGTCCAAGCAATTCTTTGCGGTCCCAGCCTGTTTTCGTGGCAACCTGTGGCAAAAAGGTTCCTGAATTCGTATCTTTTTTTATATAAATTCCGTGTTTGCCGGGCTGTATCTCATCCACATTATTAATCTTTTTGAGTGGTGACAGTACGGAAATTTCAAGTCTCATTTTATCAAGCTCTCCCGGATCAAGATTATCAAAACGATAATCGCATGAAGCCGAAACTGCCATGTTTTGAACAAGGTCATTTAATATCTGGTCACTTCCAAAATTCCCGATACATCCCCTCAGGTTATCTTCAACATAGATACTTACAAAAACACCCGCTTTTTGTAATAATACTCCATTTGAATGAGGAGGTTCATAATTCGCTCTTGTTCCGTTTTTTACAAAATGCGAAATTGCATTTCTGGCCTTTGAAAGCAACTCTTTTTGTTCTTCTGTGGAGATTGAAAATGTATTTTCCTTATCGTAAACAGCAAGTGCCCAATAACCAACAACTCGGTCTTTATCACCATATATCTTCGAATCCCCTGAATTCTGATAATCCACCTTACAGAACTCCACCTCCCTGTTTTCAGTTAAGTATAATAAAGTCAATACAGAAGTCCAGCCACAGAGTGATGTTGCAAGCTGCCTGATATTCTTTCTTTCATTCTTCTCCAATACACTCATCAATTCTGCCGGCTTATTCAGGCATATAGCCTGAGCTGTTGTCAGATCATTTTCAATTGCATCCTGATAAGAGGGATAATGAGAAAAATCTGAACTGATAACAAAAAGGTTTTCAGGTCTGAACCAGGGCTCAAGGGCTCTGGCAATTTTGTCACAATCGGAACTATTGTTTGTGCCAATAATCAGGGGGACAAGCAAATACTTATTTTTAAGCCTGTATTGCAGAAAAGGCAGCAGTACCTCTAAACTATGCTCGTAAAGGTGAGCATCATCATTCCTGCAAAAAATTTTCCCCGACTCGAGCAATTCACCGGCAAGCTTTTTGTCAACTTCTATTTCACCAAGTGGTGTTTCATAGTTCCCTGAATCAAAAACAGCAGCTCCCCTAAAACGAAACTGATGGCTTGAGGCCAGGACAAAAACTCTTTCATAACCGGCATCTTCAGGAATTTGATTAAATGCAGAAGCAGCCACTTTGCCACTGAAAACATATCCGGCATGTGGTGCAATGACTGCACGGAGCCTTGTGTCGCGAATCTTATCGCTTGCCGCTGAAAACAGTTCACCAAGTTGATTATTCAGACTGCTTTTGGAACCGGGATAAAATGTGTTGGCAAAGGCGGGTTCCCTGTTTTTCCTTTGACTTTGAAACCGCTGCTTCATATAAATGTATTTATATCTATTCAAAGTTAATAAATAGAGATTACAACACCATGGTAAAGTACTCCTAATAAAGGTTAACAGCCCTCTTTTATTAAACTTCACTGCCTCCCTGCATGATCACCACAGCATAGCCGGCATTATCGGTTAATTATAATTCTTCATTAAAAGACGGTATATACAATACTTCCCGAAAAATGAAGACCTGTCAAAATATTTGTAAAGAAAAGTACTCTTTTTATTAAAAATTAATTGAAGCAAACCCAGATATGCCAATAAATCAAATAATTATCGACAGTAAGACTGATTTAAGTTGCAAACAACCGGATGTGGAAAACTTATTTTTTAATTCCGGAAAAGCGTTTAGGTTTTCTATATATTTGTTGTATGAAATGAAAATATATTTAAAATGAACCGAATATTAATTTTCGCATTTATGCTGGGATTAGCATTTACTGCATGTAAATCAAAAAAGGAGGTAGCGCAGTCGCCCTACACTACAGATCCTTCTGCACAGCCAAAAGTTTTTTCAGTACCTGCAGCTGACAAATCAGCAGAAACAGTAAAAGAGGAGCCAAAGGTAGCTGACACACAACCTGTTGCGATGCGCAAAGAGCAGGTAACTTTTACCAGTCAGACAGATAAAGAACGAAATGAAGTTAACTCATTTTTCGTAATACTGGGTTCATTCAGCCAATTAGATAATGCAAGAAATTACAGAGAAACCCTTTTAAACCAAGGTTTTACACCGATCATTCTTCACAGTGAAACAGGTTACTACAGGGTATGTGTCAATTCATATCAATCTGAAAGTGAAGCGCGCAACAGGGTTGCACAGATTCGTCAAACCTATCCTCAGTATTCAGATGTCTGGCTTCTGATAAAAAATTAGTGCTTCGGAGCTATTGTAGTATCCTGGTTTTATTGAATTTGACTCAATAAAACATTTGGTCATTCCCGCATTGAATACTCTTCCGGCAAATTCAATGCGGGAATTTTTTATTGATGTCATTATTTATCTGCCTGGTTAATTTGAATAATATGTAAAAAATGAGTATTACATTTGTAGCTTACAAAAGAGGAACTTATTTTTATAAAGATGGCAAAAAATGAAAAACAAACACTACTCGACAGACGTTATCTGAAAATGGCAATGATTTGGGCTCAAAACTCATATTGTAAACGCCGTAAAGTTGGTGCAATAATTGTTAAGGATAAAATGATCATCTCCGACGGTTACAATGGTACACCATCAGGCTTTGAAAATATATGTGAAGACGAATTAAATAATACCAAGCCTTATGTATTACATGCAGAGGCAAATGCTATAACTAAAGTGGCCAAGTCTAATAACAGCAGTGCAGGATCAACTCTTTATGTAACCTCTTCACCTTGTCTAGAATGTGCAAAATTAATAATTCAGGCAGGAATAAAGAGAGTTGTTTTTACAGAAAGTTACAGAATTGATGATGGTATTGAGCTGTTAAAGAGGGCTAATATTGAAGTTAATCAAGTTGAATTAACCAATATAGGAGAGTTAGTGAATGAATAGAAAGTTTGGGATATTTTTTCCCCTGATAGTAATAATATCAATAGCTACCGGGATAATTCTTGGGAACAGGTTGAAAAATAAAAGTCAACCTGTATTTTATCCTATGGCACTAAATAAAACCAATAAACTGACAACTATACTGCAACTGATTGAAGACGGGTACGTTGACAGTGTTAATACTCATGATATCATTGAAAAAACCATTCCTCTCATGCTGGAAAACCTTGATCCTCACACTGCCTATATCCCTGCACGTTATATGCAGGAGGTGGAAGAGGAAATGAGAGGTAATTTTTCAGGAATCGGAGTCCAGTTCTCTATACAGGAGGATACAGTCAGGGTAGTTGAAGTTATCTCCGGAGGTCCGTCAAGCAAGGTTGGAATTATGCCGGGCGACAGGATAGTGAGTGTAAACGATTCGGTTATTGCAGGTGTTAACATCAATAACAGTGATGTGCTAAAACTCCTCAGGGGGCAAAAAAACAGTAAAGTGTCAGTGGGAATCCTCAGAAAAAACAGCGATAAAATAGTGGATTTTGAAATTATCCGTGATGATATACCGCTCTTTAGTGTTGATGTTACTTATATGATCGATGATAAAACAGGATTTTTAAAAATCAGCCGTTTTTCTGATAAAACCTATAATGAATTTATGGAGGGGATGCAGAAACTCAATCAAACAGGAGCCGAAAAGGTTATTATTGACCTGAGGCAAAATCCCGGAGGTTCTCTGGGAAGTGTTCTTCAGATAGTTGATGAGTTTCTCAACAAAGGTGAGGATATTCTATATACTGAGGGGTTAAACTCAAAAAGAAAAACCTACACATCTTCAGGAAAGAATTCCTGGAAAGATAAAAAAGTATTTATCCTTATCGATGAATTTTCAGCTTCGGCAAGTGAAATTTTTGCCGGCGCTCTTCAGGATAATGACAGAGCTTTGGTAATAGGAAGACGGTCATTCGGAAAGGGACTGGTACAGGAACAAATTCCAATGATGGACGGATCGGCGCTTCGACTGACGGTTGCTCGTTTTTATACGCCCAGCGGCAGATGCATCCAGAAATCTTATGAAAACGGAAATGAAGATTATTATAATGACCTCTATTCACGTTTTAATCATCTTGAGCAACTTCATGCAGACAGTATACATTTTAATGACTCACTGAAATATTACACTAAAAGCGGCCGTACAGTTTACGGAGGCGGAGGTATTATGCCTGATATTTTTGTGCCACTCGATACCGCAGGGAATTCAGAATATTATAATCGTATTTTTCATAGAGGACTCATCTACTCGTTTGCTTATATATGGGCAGATAATAACAGGGAAATACTTTCAAATTTTACCTCATGGAAGGAACTGGAAAATTACCTCAACAGTCAAAATATTATTGACGGTTTTGTTAAATATGCGGCAGAAAGAGGAGTCCCTGAAGACCGCGAAGGTTTGAAAATATCTGGTCAGGTGATAAGTACCCAGCTCAAAGCTTATATAGCAAGGAATATAATGGGAGAGGAAGGCTTTTACCCGATAATTGAAAAAATTGACAACACACTTCAAAAAGCCATTGAGGCATCACGCCAGGATCTGATCGTGCAAAACCTGGCAATCCAATAATTACTATTTGGATATCTCAAGCATACGCTCGATAGGAAGACGTGCCTTCAAAATTACATCTTCAGGAAGTGTAACTTCAGGCATCTCGTATTTCATGCAAAGATAAAGTTTCTTCATAGTATTAAGTTTCATAAAGAAACAATCATTGCATCCGCAGGTTGAATCAACCGACGGTGCCGGAATAAAAATCTTATCCGGACAAGCTTTTGTCATCTGATGAAAAATACCGCTCTCAGTGGCAACAATGAATTTATTTGCTTTGCTGATCTTTATATAATTCAATAAAGAAGTTGTAGATCCGATATGTTTTGCTATCAGCAAAACAGGCTTCTCACACTCAGGATGAGCAATGAACTCAGCATCAGGATGCTTATCCATAAGTTCAATGATCTTCTCAAGAGAGTATTGCTCGTGAACCATACATGCACCATCCCATAAAACCATGTTACGGCCAGTAATATTATTAATGTAATTTCCCAGGTTTTTGTCGGGTGCAAAAATCAATTTTTCATTTTCAGGAAAACTTTCAACTACCTTTTTAGCATTTGCCGAAGTACAGATAATATCCGACATGGTCTTCAAAGCTGCTGTGGCATTGATATAAGTAATCACTTTATGGTCAGGATATTGTGCCTTGAACTTTGCAAATTCTTCGGCAGGGGCCGCCTCTGCAAGTGAACAGGATGCTTTTAAGTCGGGTAAAACTACTTTTTTCCCCGGATTTAAAATCTTTGCAGTCTCTGCCATAAAATGAACCCCTACGAATACAATCATATCAGCATCAGTAGCAGCCGCTGCCTGGGCTAACCCCAGGCTGTCGCCCACATGGTCGGCAATATCCTGCAGGTCCCCCTCTACATAATAATGGCTTAGAATTACAGCCTTCTTCTCATCTCTCAAACGGTTTATCTCTTTTACCAGATCTATCCCCGGATCAATATCTTCATTGATAAATCCCTTACTTTGCAAAACCTCATCTATATTTTCCTTTTCCATTTTCTCTGTTATCTGATAACCTGACAACAAAATTATAAATTCATTTGGAAAAAAACAGCTTTTTGTCTTAATTTATTGTAAACACTTTTCACCGCATAAAAAAATATAGTACTATGCAACACATAGTACTATATTTTTTTATATATTTGCATTACCAATTAATTTTAAATATCATAAATAATTAAACAATATTCAGGAAGCATGAAACCGGAAAACACGAAAGCACAAATGAGAAAGGGGGTACTCGAATATTGCATTCTCATAATACTCAATAGCAAACCACTGTACGCCAGTGATATAATTAATGCTCTCAAGGAAGCAAAAATGATTGTAGTTGAAGGTACTCTCTATCCTTTACTTACCAGGCTTAAAAATACCGGCCTGCTGGCTTACCGCTGGGAGGAGTCTGCCCTTGGCCCTCCGCGAAAATATTATGAACTTACTGATTCGGGCAGAAATTTTTTAGCAGAACTTGAAGCATCATGGACTGAACTGGTCGAGGCAGTTAATAAAGTTAAAAATAAAGCGCCTTAAAAATGGCAGAAATGTTAAAATAAATTTTAATCATATGAAACGAGCATGTAAAATATTTACACCCAAGGTGATGATTAAAAATGC
>CAZBWK010000086.1:0-17351 GCA_964495655.1 uncultured Prolixibacteraceae bacterium
CTAAAAATGAATGACCTTAAAAAAATAGCACCGGAATTATCCAAAATAAAAAAAGAGGTTCCATTCAGAGCCCCGGAAAATTATTTTAGTGATTTCCCGGACAGGCTTCAGGTCATTATTAACTCAAATAATGCTGATAATACTTTGCCTGGTCAAAGGAGCAGACCCGAACGTCTGATCATTTCGATACTTAAGGTAGCAGCAAGCATAGCCCTCCTTGCACTGCTGCTATATCAACCCTTTAAAAGGGTACTCCCTGACTATCTTGCAAAAGGGATATACGAAATAACAGACACATCAATTACAGAAGAAGAAAGAATATTTTCAATGATTGAAAAATTGGATGAAAATTCATTCGTAACATTACTGGACGAATCCAATAATAAAGAAACGGTGAGCTCTGAAATAAATGATGAAGAGTTGTTAAACTACCTGTGCTCTAATGTAAGTGAATATGAAATTTTTTTACAAAACACATATTAGAAAAAAAATGAAACGAATAATAATAAATACGCTGATTATTTTAACTGCAATAATTAATGTTCAGGCACAGAAGTCAAATCATGCGGCAAAACTTGAAAAGTACAAGTCGGAAAAAATCGCTTTTCTTACTTCAAAGCTGGATTTGAATTCAAAAGAAGCAGAAAAATTCTGGCCGGTCTACAATCAGCAGGAAAGAGAAAAATGGGAAATCCAGAAATCTCGCCGCGCAATTGAGGAAAAAATACGCGATGCCGGAACATCCTTGTCTGAGACAGAAATAATTAAACTCACCCGGAATTTTGCAGGTAGCATGCAAAAAGAGGCTGACATAATGATTAAATACAATGAAAAATACCTGAAAATACTTCCTCCTCAAAAAGTATTAAAACTTTACCAGGCTGAAAATGAATTCAGGGTCTATATGATAAAAAAATTCAGAGACCGCCATAAAAATGGCGATTAATAATAGTTTACAATGACTTAAACCATTCCTGAAAGTATTTACCAACAATAGGTGTTTCTTTCTTTTCACCCTGAATAGATCCGATGAGGCTCATAATCCAAAAAACAAATACCACTATTGAAAGAACCCATCCAATCAGAGGTATAAAAGTCAAAATCAAACCAAGAAGGTACAATCCCAGTAATTGACGGATATAGTAACTGGCGAACTCATCTTTTTCCTGACTATTGAGTACTAATGCTATAATCCAGCCAATCAAAGTAATGTGTGCAACAATTGCTTTTGTTTTTCCATCCATTTTTATAGGTTTTTAGAGTTTTGTAAAATTAAAAAATAATTTGTCATATAACAATTTGTCAACCGTAAAAAGTTAAATTATTTGAGCTATATATCATAATTAAAATTCTGAAGATGATGGCCCATCTTATCCCGTTTAGTCTTGAGATACCTGTTGTTATATTTATTAGGTTTTATTTCAATCGGCACGATTTCTGTAACCTCAAGTCCGAATCCTTCCAGTCCTACTCTTTTCACCGGGTTATTGGTCAGCAGCTTCATCTTTGTAATTCCAAGGTTTCGTAATATCTGTGCGCCCACACCGTAGTCTCTTTCATCAGCCTTAAAGCCCAGGTGAAGATTTGCTTCAATAGTATCGAGTCCCTGATCCTGCAATTTATAAGCAGCAATTTTATTTACCAGTCCTATTCCACGTCCCTCCTGCATCATATAAACAATAGCGCCTTTACCTTCTTTCTCTATTATCTCCATTGACTCATGAAGCTGGTCACCGCACTCACAACGCAATGAACCGAAAATATCTCCTGTCATGCAAGATGAGTGTACCCTGACCATGACAGGTTCATCCTCTTTCCATTCTCCTTTAATGAGGGCAACATGTTCTGCTCCGTTAGATTCCTGAAGAAAAGGGACAATTTTGAAAAAGCCATACTGAGTTGGTAAAGTTACCTCTTCACCTCGTATAATAAGGCTCTCATTCTGAAATAAGAAAGAGATCAGATCTTTAATAGTTATGATCTTAAGGTTAAATTTCTCTGCCAGTTCAACAAGCTCAGGCAATCTTGCCATAGAGCCATCGTCATTCATGATCTCAACCAGTGCGCCCGAAGGATACAGACCCGCCAGCCTGGCAAGGTCAACTGCAGCCTCAGTATGGCCGGGCCTCCTCAATACTCCCCTGTTCTTGGCCTTCAACGGGAAAATATGTCCGGGCCTTGCCAACTGTTCAGGTTTGGTATTAGTATCAACAAGCATTCTGATAGTGGCAGACCTGTCGACAGCCGATATACCGGTTGTCACATCAGGGAGGATAGCATCTACCGAAACTGTAAACTGTGTCTCATGGAAAGATGTGTTTTGTCCAACCATCAGATTCAGTTTCAGTTCGGCACAGCGTTTTTCAGTTAAAGCAACACATATCAGACCTCTTCCGTGAATTGTCATAAAATTGATGATTTCAGGGGTGATCAATTCTGATGCTACTATAAAATCACCCTCATTTTCCCTGTCTTCATCATCTACAACAATTACCAATTCTCCTTTTCTGATAGCTTCAATAGCTTCAGGGATAGTATTCAGTTTTATATCTGTCATGTTTCGCCTCCTTTAAAATCAAGTGCAAAATTACACAAAAAAATCAAGATTGAAATGAAATACACCACTCAGTACCGGGCCCTTTTTGATTTCTCCCACCCGGCAGGCTGACTTCCCAGCAAATACCGTAAAATTCCACGCACAGAAGCAAAATTTATTAAAACAAAATAGTATGGCAGGAAGAATCCTTTAAAACGAATCTTTTTATTTTCAAAGATCATGCCTGCAAATACGAGCACACTGAAAATAATTTGCAAAAATAAAAGTAATGAATAGATACTATAATTATCCTGATCATCCTGCATTAAAACAATTACCAAATTAAAAAGGGGCAATAAAAAGAGTGATACCGGGGCAAGAGTCCATCTAAGCACTTTATGCGAAAAATATTGCCAGGTAAGGAGTCCGTACCGGAATGGATTCAGCAGGTTTTTCAGCCTGATTAAAGTTTGCACACCTCCAGCTGCTATCCTTACCTTGCGTTTTAACTCTTCGTGTATATTAAGAGAAGCAGCCTCTTCTGCATAAGCAGATGAAGCATAAGCAATTTTATAGCCTTTTTGTGCGATCCTGAGTGAAATTATAAAATCATCAAGTATGGTATCTTCCTCCACCTGTTCATAAAGATCAGTACGGATAGCAAACAACTCTCCGACAGCACCAACAGCTGAACCTAATTCGGAATCCATCTTTTTGATCCACGATTCAAATTTCCAGTACAATCCTTCGCCGGCGGCTGCAGCATCTTCAGCAACACTCTCAATAATACGCTTTTCGCCGGCCACACAACCTGTTTCAGCATTCGTGAACTTAGCCACTATCTCTCGTATTGCATCTTTATTGAGGAAAGTATTAGTATCAGAAAAAATCACGTAAGGCTTTTTCACAAATTGCATACCCCTGTTCATGGCATGCATCTTGCCCCTGCGTTCGGGTAAATGAAACACTTCTATGTTTTCATACTTTTTTAACAATTCCGGAGTACCATCATCAGACCCGTCGGTAACCCATATATACTGGATCTTTTCTTTCGGGTAATCCAGATTGAATGTATTCTCAACCTTTTTCCCGATATACTCTTTCTCATTATAGGCAGTTACAAACAGACACACCTCAGGTTCAAACTCCTTGTTGCTCTTATCTTCCTTTACGGGATCCAGCAATCTTTTAAGCCGCACAATAATGAAAAGGGTAATTGCATAACCTGTGTATGCATAAAAAAGTATAACAATGAGTGCCCAGAATATAACTTTAAAAGTCATTAGATATGCTGTTTGTAAAAATCAATAAGAGAATTTGCAAGCGTTAAGTTATCAAATTTCTCATGTATATACTCAATGGCATTCACTCCTATTGAATTAAATAGTTCCTGGTCAGTTATCAAACTTTCGATATGAGAAATAAATTCATGTACATTATCTGCAATAAGTATATTTTTCCCCGACATTGTGGAAATCCCCTCTGTGCCGATAGGAGTTGTTACAATAGGTTTCCCGAGCGCCATCCCCTCAATGATCTTGATACGCATACCACTTCCGGAGAACAGAGGTACGACCATAATAGATTTGGAATTCATAAACTCATATGCATCAGGCACCTCACCCTCATATTCAATATTCGGTGCTTTAAATCTCCTGGTAAGCCATTCAGGAGCTCTCCTTCCGGCAATATATAATTTAAGGTCAGGAAATTTTTTATGAATAATTGGCCAGCAGCGTTCAATGAACCATATCAGACCTTCCTGGTTGGGAGACCATTCGAGCGAACCGATATGAAAAAGGGACGGGTGTTCAAGATTTTTTGAGTGAGGTAAGAGCACTTTACTGTCTATTCCTGTGGGAGACACATAAGCGGGTTTGGTATTTCCCATCTGGTTAAGTATGATACCGTCACGCTCTGTAATAGGTACCAGCAGATCATAGCTATTAATGAATCCTCTTTCAAACACCTTGATCCTCGTGGCTAAAATATTAATATAAAGCTTTTTAAATCCTTTAGTAAGGGCTGCTGTTCGCACCCATATTTCATGTTCAATATTATGTGCCCGGTAAACGATCTTAGCACCGGAATACTGTCGTATCAGAGGAATGTAAGGACAGACATAGAGTCCTTCAAGCTGTACAATATCAAATTCCTTTTCCTTCAATAATTTAATGAGATCCCTGGAAAACGATTTGGAAATAAACCTGACAGCATTATACGGTTTCCCTGAAAACAGGAAATTTAATAATGCTGCGTATATATTGATTCTTGCAGGGACATCTACAAGTCTGAATTCACCCCAGTCCTTTACAGATTCCGGAATATCATCAATCTCAATATGGTGTTTCACAGTGTTCATCGACAGGACTGTAACATCGTGCCCAAGCATTGAAAATCCCCTGGTCAGGTTCATACATGCAATAGCGCCGCCATCTTTTGCAGGGTAAGGAACTTTGTTGGTTATCTGTAATATCTTCATTTCCTTTTAATCAGCTTTTCAAATAATTTTTCAAGACCCAGTTTCCCCAATATTCTGGTGTATGTTTCAGCATTCATTAGCGCTGCATCTGTAGCTGCTTTATACGACAACCATATTCCGACAGGTAAAAACACAAATGATGAAAACCACATTCCTGCAAACATATCCCAAACATCTTCACGGGCAGATTTTTCACCGGTCATGGAGATTATATAGTATGCTATAAATAATAAAATAGACACTACTACAGGCATTCCCAGGCCTCCTTTTCTTATAATTGCGCCTAAAGGAGCGCCAATAAAAAAGAATATCAGCACAGCAAATGAGAGGGTATATTTTCTGTGTCTCTCCATACTGTACCTGTTCAGATATTTCTTCCGGTTATACAACTGGTCATCATGCATATTAAGCACCTGGACATTATTTCGTACATTTTCCAGTGCATTTTGTGCAATCTCTGCCTTCACCCAGGTATTCTGCCTGTCGAAATATTCATTGAAATTAAATATTGAATCTGCTTCAGCAACTATATTTCTTTTTAATGAGTCTTCAGGGGTCATCATATTATATACTCTTTGGGTAACCAAAGAATTGAGGTTTATCTCCAAAATGAAACTCTTCAGTCTGTTATAGTAATCATTACCAAGAGAATCTTCCATAAATTTAAGCTCTTTCGTATTTAACATCCTGTAGGTATTTCTGAAAATACCTTCATCGCGTCGGTTAAATTCAAAATTTCTGACCTTCACCCTTATTGTCTGCTCCTCAAACTTATCCCTCCGGTATGGGTAAGTCTGGTTCGATCTGCGAGCAGACCCGGAGGGGCTTTCTTCAGAATAGTTAACACCATTATAGAGATTCAGTACCATAAATTTTTTATCTTCTGTAATTCTCAAATAACCTGAATCAGCCACGGTCACGCTTTCATTAGTTTTTCTCCCGGTATGGTCATAAATTAGAAGATCTCTGAGCATATTGGTTTTTTTATCCTTGCTCCCCACCCTGATACTATAACCATCCATCTCATTAGTAAAAACCCCATCCTGTAAAACCAGTTCAGGCCTCTGTTCTTTAACACTCCACAGGAGGGTTGTAAAACGCAGGTTTGTATTTGGCAGGATATTATTGGAGAAATAGAAAGCAACTGCTGTTACGAATACAGCAATAACAAAGAGAGGTTTCATAATACTTATCAGTGAGATACCCGAGGATTTCATGGCCACCAGTTCGTAATTTTCGCCCAGTGAACCAAAAGCCATGATTGAGGCAAGTAACATCGCAAGCGGAAAGGCGTAGGGCAAAACTCCGAATGATGCGTAAAAAAGCATTTCAGCCAGCACATCTATTTCAAGTCCTTTCCCTACAAGATCATCGACATACTTCCAGAGGAACTGCATCAGTAAAATAAATACAATAATAAAGAAGGTCATAAAAAATGGCCCCAGGAAAGTTTTAATTATATACCAATGCAACCTTTTCATACTACATATCCCCTATTCATACAAAACTATATTATTTTAGTAATTTGCATAAATAAAAAAGGATATAAGTAATTTTGAAAGCAAAGATTTACTAATTAATTAAAAAAATGGATTTAAATGGTTTTATCCTGAAGGAAATAAATTCGCTTATGACCCCAGTACATGTTTAAGATCAGCGATCTGTGCATTCCAAAGATCAGTGACTTCTTCCTGTTCATCAGCCTCTGAAAAGTCAACAACTAACAAAGAAACATCACCTGTAAGTTCATCCTGTGAAATACGGAACTCAAAATATGAATTTTCTTCATCCACCCAGTTAAATCTGACAATCCTGTTTTCTCTTTTCATTGTCATTTCAGCTATCTGTTGAGAACCTTCCCATGAAAATGTAAACTTTTTCCCTTTTACCCTAACGTCTTCTGCAAACCACTCAGCAAGTCCGGATGCCGTGCTCAGCCTGTTAAACAGGACTTTTGGCGAGCAATTGATAACATATTCGAGTTGAATTTTAACCTTATCTGCCATTTTTTCTTTTTCGGCAATATAGTTATTCTCTTTTTAAGAAACAATACATGATAAGTATGAAGATCCAATTTTTAAAATAAAATGCAGTTCTACTTGTAATGAATCCGTTTAGTTTTTCACCAGGGATAGTAAAAATTTTGAGTAGCTCGACACCCAGGGCATCGGCAATCAACCGCAAGGTTTCAACTTTCGGTGAGTTTTTACCGGCCAGAATATTGGTGATAGTATTCCTGCTTACCTGCCCACCGGCCCTTTTTACAAGTGCGCTCAGTTCCGGGTTACCAACACCATGCTCCTGCATCAGCAATTTTAGATTTTCAGCCCAGTCCATATTTCAAATTTTAGCATTAGGGGAAAGGCAGAAATAAAAAGAACAACCATGATGAAAACAATAGTGGAAAGAACCGAAACAGCGATTTATATGAATACCCTCACAGGCCAAACCAACCCCTTTGTAATCGGAAAATAGCAATCTATGTATTTTTGCAATTACAAATGTAGGTATTTCAGCAAATAAGAATGCAGGTCTTGTAAATGATCTATTGCTTTCTCAAACAAGTTTTATTGAGTGGATAAAACGGAGCATGCTGACCTGCAGCCTTCCCTGTTATGATAAATATGGTAGTGATCTAAATATTACTACTCACAAATAACTGTTTATAACTATTGGACAAATTAGTTGTATTAATTCCAAAATGCGATTAAATTTGACAAGTTTTGACAAATCAAATTAAATATATCATGGATAGCTTTGGTCACAAAATAAGAAGTTTTCGTGAATCACAAAGACTTTTATTGAGGCAGGTTGCAGCAGCCATTGAAATTGACCAAGCAACACTGAGTAGGATAGAGCGAAGTGAAAGAACTGCAACAAAAATTCAGGTAATTGCCTTAGCTAATTTTTTCGAGATCGACAGGCGTGAATTGTTAACACTTTGGCTTGGAGAGAAGATTGCTAATGAGATTAAGGATGAAGACATTGCAAATGATGCGTTAAAAGTAGCTGAAAAAGCTATACAATATTTAAAAATCCCACATGAGAAACAAACACATGTATAAAGGAAATGAAGAAATATTAATCGTAAACGAACCTCTTGGACTTTTCCCTGCTGAGATTGCTATTAAACCATTTTTAAAATGGGCAGGAGGAAAAACTCAATTAATTCCAGAACTGTCAAAATACATTCCAAAAAGCTTTGACAAATACATTGAGCCATTTATCGGTGGTGGAGCATTCTTTTTTTATTTGAATCCTAAAAAAGCAATAATTTCCGATGCTAATGAAGAACTTGTTACTACCTACAAAGCTGTACGGGACAATGTAGAAGAAATTATTACGATCCTTGATAGTTTTAGAAATGAGGAAACATTTTTTTACAATATCAGATCATTAAATACAAACAAGCTTTCCGACATTGAAAGAGCAGCACGGCTAATTTATTTGAACAAAACGTGTTTCAATGGACTATACCGAGTCAATAAAAAGGGAGTGTTCAATGTACCATACGGAAAAAGAAATGGAGAATTCCTTAACCGAGACCAATTAAGAGATTCAAGTGAATTTCTTCAAAATGCAAAAATTTTTCATTCTGACTACTTGGCAACGCTGAAAAAATATGCAAAAAAAGGAGATTTTATATTTCTCGATCCACCTTATTATCCGGTTGGAAAGTACTCAGATTTTAAAAGATACACCAAAGAGTTTTTTTACCATGATGACCATGTAATTCTAAAAGAGGAATTCGACCGATTAGTAAAAACAGGCTGCCATGTACTCCTAACCAATTCCGACCATCCTGTAGTTGTGGATTTATATAAGGATTATGAAATCAAGGTCATTGAAACAAAACGATTGATCAGCAGTAATCCAAAAACAAGAAACGGTAAAGACATTATTGTAATCGGAACTAATGAATAACGACCAATTTGAAATAGTTGAATTTGTTGACCAGTTTTCTTACTTCCCGGGGACAAGATATATGGGTAGTAAAAATAAGATTATCAATAAAATATGGAATATTTTGAAGGAATACGAATTCAATAGTTTTTTTGATGCATTTGCAGGAAGCAATGTTGTTGGATATTTTATGAAGTCAAAAGGGAAAAGGGTTTTAGCGAATGACTTTATGACAATTAGCCATATCACAGCCAAAGCGATAATTGAGAATTCAAGTATTCTTTTAAATAGTAATGATGTGGACTTTCTGCTAAACAACTCTAATAAAGAAAGTTACATCAGCAGAACATTCAAGGACTTGTATTTTGAGGATCAGGACAACCGGTTTTTGGACAAAGTGCGGTTTAACATCTCCCTGCTTGACAATGAATACAAGCAAGCCATTGCGTTATCTGCATTGGTCAGATCCTGCATAAAGAAACGACCAAGAGGCATATTCACTTTCGTTGGCCATCGCTATGACGATG
The DNA here is from genome assembly GCA_964495655.1 of uncultured Prolixibacteraceae bacterium. Taxonomy (GTDB): domain Bacteria; phylum Bacteroidota; class Bacteroidia; order Bacteroidales; family Prolixibacteraceae; genus JAAYJR01. Next base: position 9,449 of record CAZBWK010000086.1, read on the forward strand.
GACGGGAAGACATTAGAAAGTCGCTGCAAGATCATTTCATTGACAATGTTTCCATTTTTAATAAGGCTGTATTTGACAACGGAAATTCTTGCGAAGCATACAACTCTTTAACTCAAAAACTGAATATTGAAGCTGATCTGGTATACTTCGATCCTCCTTACTTCACGCCCAATTCTGATAATGATTATGTGAGGCGATATCATTTTGTTGAGGGACTTGCCAAAAATTGGGAAGGATTGGAAATACAGGAGCATACAAAGACCAAGAAATTCAAAAGTTATATATCTCCATTCTCAAAAAAGGAAGAAGCGTATACCGCGTTTGAGATTCTGATTAGGCAGTATAGCAATTCCATGATTGCAATTTCGTATTCCTCAAATTCATTGCCGACAAAAGAGGAAATGATTGGAATCATGAAAAAATACAAGGACAATGTGGTGGCACATGAAATTAATCACCTGTATTCTTTCGGGAATCAAAACCACAAGGCCGGAAACGGATATAATCGAGTTAAAGAATATTTATTCATTGCAAGCTAATAACGAAATACAATGCCGAAAGTTTGGAATATTGGAAATACAACGGTCAGAAATCCAAAGCGAATTGAGAACGCTTTACAGGTTTTTTTAGAGGAGGGGTTCTCAGGCAATGCAAAAGGCACTGAAGCAGAATCCCGTTTACATGGAAAATTCAAGGAAAGAGAGGTTTTGGAGTTTGATGGTGAAGCATCAGACTGGAACGGGAGGAAATGGCGTGCAGCTTTTTACCAGCTTGGATTTGTGAGCCATGAACAATATAAGATCAATGAGGAAACCAAATCTGTTCAAGAACTATTTGCGGAGTTAGAACTCGCTGATATTATTAACCCATACCAAGTTACACCGGCTGGACAAAAACTAATTGCTGCTGCAAAGGTGCCAGAGATTGAAGATATTTATCTCCGTCAATATTGCTGCTATGAACTCCCTAACTCGTTAGAAAGAAATTTCTCTAACGGGAAAATGAAGCCTTTTATTCTGTTCCTTGAAGTTTTGAACCTTCTTCAGGACGCAGGAATGGATGGCTTAAACAAGTTTGAAACAGGTTTATTTATTCAGAAATTCCAAGATCACAGAGTTGACTTGGCTAAGGTAATATTTGAAGATGTTGTTGAATTCCGCAATAAAATCAGCAAGTGCACCAAATCCAAAGAAATAAAGGCAGTTAAACTAGCATATTTAGAGGAGCTTCAGAAGTTTGCCAGAATTGACCCGAACTCCGTTGTACGGGATTATTCTGACACAACCTTCAGATATTTCAGTCTCTCCGGCTTGTTTACAAGAATTGGTGAAACGATTGTAATAAGGCCAAATAAGCGGGATTTTGTAAAGAAACTCCTTGAATCGGAGCCAATTTTTTTATTCACTGAGAATCCGGTTGAATACTTCAGGCAATTTTACTGGAACAGCTATCAAATTCCAACAGACATCAAAGAGTTTGCATTACATGAAGTTGAGTTACTTAAAAATGGTATTCGGGATAAGGTCAATCCTTTATTTCGACAAGCGAATAAACTTTCCGCTGTATCTGACCTTGCAACTATTCAAGCTTTGAGATATGAACTAATCGAATACAATAATTGGGAAAGGGAAGAAGAATTTGCCAATGAGCAACAAACTAAAGATGCAATCAAAGACATTCTTCGATATCTAAAAGTTCTTAATGATGAGCCTGTTCCTGATAGCCCCGAAATTGATGATCGTTCTGCATTTTTAGAGTGGGCAGTTTGGAGAAGTTTCTTGGCAATTGATGAAATAATTTGCCCAATCCACCAAACAAGGCGATTCCCTTTGGATCAAGACTTCATGCCCAGAAATACTGCTCCGGGTGGCGGGGCGGATCTATTATTTGAATTTGAAACATATGTTTTAGTTGTGGAAGTAACCTTGACAAGTTCGCACAGACAAATGGCAGTTGAAAGCGAACCTGTAAGGAGACATACTGTTCAGTATAAAGATCAATTTCCAAATAAAGATATTTATTGTCTTTTTATTGCTCCTTCGGTTGACAATAATGTAGTTGAGACTTTTAGAATAGGTGTTTGGTATAAAGGCGATGAAGAAGAGTTTGTAAATATTGTTCCAATGAATCTATCAGATTTTATTGTTGTGATTGAGACTCTTACAAATAAAAAATATCATAATTCAGACTTCAAAACACTTATTGATAGGTGTTTAGTGTTCAGAAATGTAAGAGCACCTCAATGGAAAATTTATATATCAAAAGAAGTTAATGTATGGAAAGAAAGAGTTATAGCGGTTTAAGTTACCATATATTGCCAAGCACGTTGGCAATTCGCACATGTCGAAACACGCACAACCAATAATTGCGTAAGAGCTTGTCTGTCAGCACTTTTTTGCTGATACCAAAAGCTAATTTTTTCGGAAACGGCAACCTTAAATGCGATTGAAGAAAAGACCAACAGGGGGGAAAACCTTAATCTCACCGACAAGTGATCCTTGCTCATGGAAATCCAAGAAATGGAAGCTAAGATGAATGCGATCCTGGACGAATACAACCATCTGGAAGACAAACAGGTAAAAGCCGGCCACATAGACGAGCTTAGGTGCGAATACAGGGAGCTGGCAGCACAGCTGTATGGAATTTACATATTAACAACCAAAAATAAAAAAGTAATCATGGAAGCAATCAACGTCTTTAACAGCGTAGGCGAGCAGATCGCCAGCATCACCGGGCCAGTTTTGAATTTTGACCATGCGAGAATCAACCTCGAGCAATAAAGCTGGATGGAAAAGCTCGACAGCTTTAGGAACATGGGAGAGGCCATGCAGGACTATTATTTGAGAACAGCCCAACTGATGGCTGAAGTAATAAACAGCACGGAAATAACTGAAAAAAGCATTGCACCGGAGCCACAAAGCATGCATAACCTCTACCAACTGGCAGAGGGATTAAAGAAGCGATGACCGACCCTTAAGTGTATCCCAGGCAACAATTTAACCCCCAGGCAGGCCTCCCACAGCGGAGGCTTTTTTTCACAGATGTAGCACCAAAAAAAGGAACACCAAAGATCATCCTGGTTTTTCACGAAAATTAGTACCAGACGCCAAGATAAAACGCTAGGGAAGACTTCTGCATGGATGACGCCAGGCGCCCAGGGATGAGATAAAAAAAGGGGGAAAGGTTATAAGCAATGATACCTGGGAATGAAAAAATTTTTTCAAAAAAATCAACGAAAAAAAAACAGGAAACCGGGGAGATATGTATTCAAATATGTAATCAAAGAAAAAAGAGTTACAGATTTTAATTTTGTAACTCTTTCATTTTCAAGTAGCGAGAGGGAGACTTGAACTCCCGACCTCATGATTATGAATCCCTTAAGCCTTATTTTCAGATAATTTCCTATTTTTTTCTTTATTTGCTAATATACTGAATATTAGTAATTTGTAGACAAAAGTATAAAATTTAATTTACATTTTTTTTCTTTATTTTTCCCTTTTTTGCTACCTTTACTTGTACATTACTTGTACATAAATTGTACGTAACTTATACATTATTTGAACTTTAATGTTTTGCTGCTTGTACATTACCGCTTAAAAATAGAGAAAATATGCTGAATTATCAAAAAGAAGGTGTTTCATTAAAAACGGTTTTGGATACCAGGAGAGAGTTAAAAGACGGTTTATTTCGGGTCAGAATAAGGATATTTTATCGTAGTAAAGTCATGGAGTATTCCACCGGAAAAAAGGTAACTGTTGAAGATTGGGAAAAGTTAGCAAATCCAACTTCAAGAAGATTGCAAAAGATTCACCAGGATATTTTAAGTACATTCAGACTAATAGAGGGTCATGTGCGTGAGATGACAGAAACTGGATCCTTCAGTTTTAATGAATTAAATAACAGGATGCAGAGAAATGACAGTGAAACCCTGAATTCTTTGCTACAGCAGAAAATTAACCAACTGGATAAAGAAAAAAGATTAGGAAGTAAAGAATATTACACCAGTACGTTAAAGGCAGTTGAAAGATATAACGATAAAAAAGTTTTTCTTTATTCTGTCGATGTTGAATGGCTGAAAGGTTTTGAAAGATTTCTTTTATCAGAGAAAAAATCATATGCAACAATTGGAATGTATGCAAGAGGAATTAGAACCGTTATTAATTTTGCGAGGAAAAATGGGATTATTAAAGAATCACAATATCCTTTTGGAATTGACAAATATGAAATACCTACCGGTGAAAGCCGGAAACTTGCTCTCACTCTTCAGCAAATAGGGAAGATTGTCAATTTCAGTGACGGGGCCGAGACAACCAAATTATACAGGGACTTATGGTTTTTTAGCTATTTAGCAAACGGAATAAATTTCAATGATATGCTCCGGTTAAAATATATCAATATAATGGACGGAGAAATTTGTTGGTACCGGCAAAAAACCATAAATACCAGACGTAATAAGAAATATATTCAGGCATATCTTACTCCTGAAATGAAAGATATTATTAAACGTTGGGGAAACAAACCTGATTCTGATAATTATATTTTTCCTTTTCTTAAAAACGGAATGACACCTGAACGTGAAAAACAGGTAATAAGTGACATTGTCAGACGGGTCAATAGAAAAATGAAATATATAGGTATACAAACCGGTACAGGGAGAATAAGTACATACACTGCCCGTCACTCATTCGCAACCATTCTTAAAAGATCAGGGGCAAATGTTTCATATATTTCAGAAAGCCTGGGTCATTCTGATATAAAAACCACAGAAAACTATCTTGCACGATTTGAACAGTCTGAAAGAGCTAAGAATGCTGCATTTCTTACAAACTTTTCATCAACCGAAGATCCAAAATCTGAAGCAGATAAGGGAAAACCTCAAGAATAAATTTATTTGGCTGAATTATTCCGGGACAACGTAAATTCAAATCGTTTTTTCAAATAAGATATGGTGAAATTGTCTGATCCGGGGTCAATTTCACCCATGATCAAATTAACTATAATTGGGGAATTTGTCCCTTTTGGGGACAATTTCTCTTTTACATTATGATATGTTATGATCAATTATCAGCTATTTAAACTTAACCTTTATTTTATTCCAAAAAATTATGGAGAATTCATCTGATTCAGGGATAATTTCTCTTTTTCAAAATTAAATCTATTATGATCAATTAACATCTATTTAGATACTTAGCTCTAATTTATTCAAATAAATTATGCATAATTTGTCTGATCTGGGGACAATTTCTCACTTTTTTCAAATATGCTAATTCATAAATTTTATGTAGGAGTTTATCTGATTTTGAGTCAATTTTGACTTCACTCAAAAAATTTAATAAACAGACATTCAGCATTATTTATTACAATGTAATTATTAATACTTTTTCATAAGCAACTGATCTGTAGGTATTTTAGAATATGCTTTGTCATCTGAATTTGTCCTTTCATGTTTTTCACTTTGTTATAACCTTTGTTCCTGTAATATTTAAAACAGTTATTTATGTTATCACAAAAACACATTAAGAACCTAAAATTTGAGCCTAAAAATCAAATTTTAGCCGCCCGTTTTACTAAGACCGAGGCAGAGAAAATACGGCAATTCTGCCAGGATGAAAACATCCCTTTAAGTCAGGTTATACGCTACAGTTTCAAACAAATTATCCCCAATCTCTAAACCTATCTATCATGAATAATTTAAATGAAAATACGCCTTTGGCAATTTTAACTGTGGGTCAATTCCTGGAACTCATAGAAGAAAGAACTACTCCTCAGGTCCCGGAAATAAAAGAAAAACCCAGGGAGGACAGGACTGGCATTGATGAAATCTCAAAATTTACCGGTTTAAGTAATTCACAGATATACAAGCTTACTTCACAAAATAAGATACCTCATCGAAAATTTGGAAAGCGATTGGTCTTTAGCCGGAAAGAAGTTAAACAATGGCTTGAGGAAAAAACTGTTGAGAAGCTGACCAGTAAACAAAACGCTGCGAAGCATTTAGCAAAATTAGCTCGTAATCGCTCAAAAAGACGGTAACTCTGAATTAGCCGGTAATTAAACGATTTACAAAGAATACAGAAATTGTCTGTCTCTTTTTAAGTCGAACCGGAACTCACATATCTGTATGACATATTAACATTTAAATAGGAACAATGAGAAAATCAGAATAAAAGGATTTACAGAAAAAGAATGTGCGGATAGGGATCAGACTTTCACTTTTTGAAAAGGAAAAGCTGGATGAGTTTTGTGAAAAGAACTCAATTTCTATTTCGAATCTGACCCGCTATGCACTAAATCAGGTAATAACCAATAAAATGACAAATAAATGAATTTCCTTGAAAATAACATTCCTGACAGTTCAGATCCGGATGAATGTATGGACCAACACGGATTTTACATATCCGGGAGCAAATATTTCAAAAAAGAAACTAAAAACGGGAAGAGGACTGAAACCGAACTTTCAAACTTCGTAGGTCAGAGTCTTTTCCATCTGGAGAACGGAACCAACAACAGTAAACGGATAATTAAGCTGCAAAGATACACCGGAGAAAAATACATTGTTGAAATTCAAAGCTCTGAAATGAAACTGGATGCTTTTGAAGTTATAGCAAAAAGTAAGCAGTGTACATATTTTGGGAATTCTTACACCCTTAAACGTATTTTTTCCCGATGGATGGATAATGAAATCCGGGCGCACATAATTGAAACACTGGGTTGGGACAGTGAGCATAAAATTTATGCTTTTTCCAACGCAGTTTATACTTCAAATGGAAAGCTGGTAAAAGTGGATGAGATTGGCATTGCGGAAGATCCGGATAATCTAAATAATAAATATTACCTGCCCGCCTTTGGCCAGGCTAATATTCATAATGAGGATTACAGTGGTGAACGCAAATTCTTATATAAGCCTGGAGAATTGAATTTTCAGCAATGGTCAGAACTTTTTTATGAAACGTTTGAAACCAACGGAGGCATTGCGATCCTTTTCCTGATACTTTCGGTCTATTGGGATATTGTTTTTGACCAAGTTGGTTTTTTCCCGTTTCTGTTTTTGTTTGGTGCTTATGGTACAGGGAAAACTACCCTTGTCGAAAACCTGCTTCGCTTGTTCGGTAAGGATTATATCGGGATACCATTAAATAATGCCACTCAGGTTGGCTTGTCCCGGACAATTGCAAGTCGCAATAACAGCATATTTTACCTGAAAGAATATACTACTGAAACTGATGAATCTAACCAGGATTTATTACTGACTGCCTATGATGGTTCAGGAAGAGCTACCGGTGTAAAAAGCAATGATAATAAAACGCGGGTTGCACAGGTTAAATCTGCCATTATTCTTGACGGGAACCATCTGCCAACACAAAAGACTGCAGTTCTGTCACGAATGGTATTACTCAACTTTGAAAATAATAAGTTCAGCGAGGATCAGCATAATGCATTTGCCAGGCTGAAAAAACATCAGGATGCAGGTTTTGGAAGAGTGCTTACAGAGATTATGAGACACAGGGAATTTTTCAGGCGAAAATTTAAACAAATTTTTGATGAAAATATGACAGAATTGAGGGAATGCGTGACAGAAAACTTTCCAGAACGGACTTTGAAGCATGTAGCCCTTTTACTTACGCCGGCAAAGCTTTTAATAGATAAATTGCATTTTCCTTTTTCATTTAAGGAAATAACAAATGCTGTTATCAATAATGCTTATGAGCAGTACCGGTTACTCAAAGAAACCGATGAGATTACAATCTTCTGGAATTCCTTTGCCTGGAATGTAAAAAATGGAAATTTGACTCAGTTTGATCCTAATAATTCTAATAGCAAAAAGACAGCAGACTATAATATAAAAGAAAACAGCCCGGGAGATACAATCCTTCAAATAAAGTTACCCAGGGTAATGCCCGAA
>CAZBWK010000087.1:0-17315 GCA_964495655.1 uncultured Prolixibacteraceae bacterium
TCCCCCCGGCTTCACTATTTACCAAAATACCGTTAACCATACGAAACTTGTTATTTGCAGGGATAATCCATCGCGACATGTTATCATCCAGCAGGTTTTTAGGATTTCCCCATACCGGTGGTTTTTCACGGGTCAGATCCGGAGCCCGGACTCCTGTCCAATGAAGTTTGTGACCGTCAAGCACCTTGAATCCGCTCAACTTGTTATTTTTTAATGTGAATTCAAAATAAATGTCGTCAACATCCATCCATTGGGGGGGAATAGTGAAATGATATTTCTGATCTTTCTCCGAATAATTAATCTTTGAAATTGGACGGGAGCTTCCTTCGTATCCTACATAATACCCTGTAAGGGTAGAGAAACCTGACATTTTTATTTCAAGCCATCCCGGAAATCCGTCAGAATCCATCAGGCCATGACGAAAGAGCCCAAGCTCTTCCAAATCCTTGTCTTCGATGGCAATGGTAAGATTCCACCTGCCAATCACCTCCGAACCATCCCGTTTAGATTGAGCCATTGCAGAATAATTAATAATCAAAGTTAAAGCTGTCAGTACCAGAGTGGTTAATAATTTCTTCATATGATTAAAATTTTCATGCTCGTTTCATTATATATTCGAAAAGCTATCAGGGCAAAATTACATAAAACCTATTATTATTGAAAATTTTTTGTTAACCTTATTGATTCGCGGTTTATTAGGCCTCTTGTTTTTACGTAACAGAGCGCGTGAAGTTAAGAATTCTCATTAAAGTTGTTTGACTTATATGAACATAATTTTTATGGATCAAACGTTAAGATTGATTTTTTTCCTTAAAACAGTTAAACAAAAACACATAAAAACCATTCCAGTCTTGATAATAATTCTTAAATTTGTTTAGATAACACTATACCTGAATCAGTTAGAAACCGATCTATGAATATCCTTTTAAGCACAGAGGTGTATCGGGAATATCATTATACCTTAATTAGTCCGGGAGACAGACCCGACACCCTGTTTCAGAACAATTTTCAACGGATCTGTAACCTGAATTGGAAAGTGAAAAATATTATGCCACAGGCTGCCTGGAAGATAACTGCCTGAATCGTAAGCTTTCTGAATAGGCAGAAAGGCTTTTTGTGAAACAATAGGGGAATGCAATAATTTGTCATAAAATGATATGTAAAATTTACTCCCGGCAAAGAAGCCGGGTCCACACCTGTCTGGTAACATTGCTGATCTTTATGGTCTTTTTTATCAGGGGAACCGGACAAAACAGCAAAATCGTATTTACTCCCCACTGGATACCGCAGGCTCAGTTTGCCGGATATTATGCCGCACTGGATCAGGGTTATTACAGAGAGGCAGGTCTGGATGTTGAGATCTTGCACCTTACTGCCAATATCTCCTCCTTTGAGTATCTGAAAACAGCTAAAGCCGATGTAGTATCATCCTTTTTAATGGATGCCATCAGGCAAAAAGCAGCCGGAGTTCCAATTAAAAATATTGGTCAGCTTTCGCAGCACTCTGCTTTAATGATGATAACAAAAAAAGAGAGCGGCATTGATGAGGCAGCAAAATTACACAATAAAACCCTTGGTATCTGGAGCAGTGGTTTTGATGATGTACCAATTGCCTTTATGCGCGAAAGGAATTACAGCATTGAGCTGGTACGTATCTTAAATACTGTCAATCTCTTTTTAATGGATGGTGTTAATGCCCTTACCGTAATGTACTACAATGAATACGACCAGGTTATTAACAGCGGTGTGAATGAAGATGAACTGAATACCTTTTTTTTTGCCGATTACGGGTTGGACATCCCCGAAGACGGACTGTACTGTCTTGAGAAGACCCTTTTAACCAAAAAGGAAGAGCTGACAAAATTTGTGCAAGCCACGCTGAAAGGCTGGGAATTTGCATATCAGAACCGGGAATACACTATTGATTTGGTAGTAAAAGAGATGGCAAAGGCTCACTTGCCAAATAATAAGGCCCATCAGAGATGGATGCTTGACAGAATGCTGGAACTGATAGAGCCAGGTGACAAAAATGTGGGGAAAGGACAATTGGCTGAACAAGATTTCTGCAGGGCATTGAATATCCTAAGATTAACCAGTCCAGGCTTTCCCCTGGGGAATATTGTGTTTGAAAATTTCTATCAACCCCTGTTGAATGAATAACTTTCAATAAATCCTGAAGGAATGAAAAAAAACAGCCTTTCATTCAAGATTATAAAACGAGTGCTTCTTTTCTGCCTGGGGCTTGGCGGAATGATTTTTGCAATTTATTATTACTATTCCCGTACAACCATTGAGAAAGCTACCAGACAGAATGCGATCAATCTGGCTAATACAACCATATCCCGGATTGAGCAGGTAATTAAACCGGCTGAAAAGTTGCCTGAGAACCTGGCATGGATGCTGCAAACCGGAGCGCTTCCCAAAGATTCGATCGAATCTTTCCTTATCCGGCTGGTAAAAAATAATCCTGAAATATTTGCCAGCGCTATTGCTTTTGAGCCCAACATATTCTCCGAAGGATTAACCGCTTATGCACCCTATGCCTATCGAAGCGTTGACAGCATAAAAACAACCGATTTATGGTCACCGGGATATAACTATTTCATAATGGACTGGTACCAGATTCCGGCAATCCTGAACGAGCCCTACTGGTCGGAACCCTATTACGACGAAGGGGGCGGGGAGGAATTGATGACAACATACTCCGTACCTTTCAATCTTAATAGAGCGGGGAAAACCATTTTCGGGGGAATTATTACAATCGACATTTCGCTGGATTGGCTTACTGAGATCGTTAACTCAGTGAAAATTTTTGAAAATGGTTATGCATTCCTGGTATCCAGAAACGGAGTATATGTAACCCATCCAAACAGGCCTCAGATCATGAATGAAACCATTTTTTCACGCGCTAAAGAATTAGAACAGCCTGAAATGAGAGAAATTGGCCGGGACATGATTCACGGAATAAGTAAAATGTCAAATATCACCCTGAAAGATAAAGGCAATGTCTGGATATATCATGCTCAGTTACCTTCTACAAAATGGTCGCTGGGCGTAGTCTATCCTCACCGGGAAATGTTCGCAAGTCTGCATAACCTGAATCTGATAATTCTACTGCTCTCCCTTGCCGGACTGGGATTACTGACCGTCTTTACTATTCGGATCATTAACCTTCAGATAAGCCCGCTTACCAGATTTGCCAAATCAGCAAGGATCATTGCAGAAGGGAATTTTGACTCTAAACTTCCCGATGTTCAGACAAATGATGAAATGAAAGAGCTTCACGATTCCTTTCAGTTCATGCAAAAAGAGCTTTCTGATTATATTGTCAATCTCAGGGAAACCACCGCTGTAAAGGAGAAGATTGAAAGCGAACTCCGGATTGCCCGTGAAATCCAGATGAGCATGATACCCCATATTTTTCCGCCCTTCCCTGAACTGGAAGAATTAGACCTCTTTGCATCTCTCGAATCGGCTAAAGAGGTGGGAGGCGATTTGTACGATTTCTTCCTTATGGATGAAAAACACCTCTGCTTTGCAATAGGTGATGTGTCAGGTAAAGGTGTGCCTGCTTCACTGTTTATGGCTGTTACCAGGACTCTGCTGCGCTCAGTAACTGAGAAAAGTAAAAATGCAGCGGGTATTGTGCGTTCCATGAATAATACCTTGGCTTTTAACAATGAATCGAATATGTTCGTTACAATTTTTGTTGGCATCCTCGATATCAGTAACGGTGAACTTAGTTACTGCAATGCAGGTCATAATCCACCTGTATTTATAAAAAAGAAAAATATGGTAAGGTTGTTCAATAATACTAAAGCAATACCACTTGGGTTGTTTGAAGATTTTAACTTCACAGAGGAGATATTGCAGATGGAAGCTGACGACCAGATCTTTTTATATACCGACGGACTGACTGAAGCAGAAAACGCCGAAGAAACCTTTTTTGGTGAAGATAATCTGCTTGAGGTTATCCGTAATAATGCAGCCTCTTCACCTAAAGAGCTGATTGCTTCGGCCAAAAAGGCGACAGCTCTTCACGTGAACGGCTTTGAACAATCAGATGACTTAACAATGATGAGTATTACTTACTATGGCAAAAATGAGAGGAATGCATAAAGAATTGGTTGTTAAAAACAATATCAGCGAGTTGGAGCGTTTGGTGGCTTTTCTCGAAGACCTGCAAAATGAGTGGAATTTGCCCCTTCCACTGATACCTTCAATCAACCTGGCACTGGAAGAGGCGCTTACAAATGTTATTTTTTATGCCTTTGACAAAGATACCGAACAGGAGATTGAACTGGATTTTAAGATGAAGGATAACCAGTTAACGATTATCATTACTGATGGTGGGAGGCCTTATGATCCTACAAAAAAGAGCGATCCCGATATTAACCTGTCAGCGGAAGACCGACCCATTGGAGGGTTGGGGATTTTCCTCATTAAACAGGTGATGGATAAAGTCTCATACCAAAGAGAGGGAAACCTTAATCGTCTGACCATGGTGAAAAAGTGGTATTGAGAGGAACCCATGAAATAGATCTGACAATTTGTGATAAACAAGCAAAATAGTTATCAAAATGGATATAACAATAAAAGAGATCGACGAAGGTGTTATTGTTTCGGTAACCGGACGGATAGACACAACTAACTACAACAAATTTGAGAATGTTATGAATGAACTTTTAATTACAAAGATCAGGCAGATATTCATTGACTGTAGCAGGCTCAGCTATATAAGCAGTTCAGGACTAAGGGTTTTTCTTACTGCCATGAAAAAACTGACAAAATCGGGTGGACAATTCAAAATAGTAGCCATGCAACCACCCATAAAAGAGATCTTTGATATTTCCGGATTCAGCTCTATCTTTTCTATTTATTCTGATCTTGAAACAGCAAAAAAGAAGTGATGATCCGGTTTGAATTTATATAATATCTGACAGGTGGAATATCGGAGAAACTGAAAGAAGTTGAAGTAGATCTAACAGTGATCATTCAAAATTGAAGTTAAAATTATGGAAAAATTCAAAAAAATAGTAAACGGGATCCTGGCCCTGGTTCTCATTGGATCCATTCTGCTGCTTTCTGATCTAAGCAACAGGAAGAGGAAGGTTGTCACCGGGACTATGTCGATTTCCGAATCAGGCTTCTGTGCGCAGGAAGGAAGGAAATATAAGATCGGACTGACCTATTTCGGGCCCGATAAAACATTCGATTTGACGGAGAAAGGACTCTTCGACGGACTCAAAGATCTGGGTTTTGTGAAAGACAGTAACTTGTCGGTCGTTGCACAGCATGCCAACGGTGAAATGGCCAACCTGCAACCAATTCACATGGAAATGGACAACCGGGATGTAGATTTAGTAGTTGTAACCTCCACACCTGGGATAACCGCTGCAATATCTGCTATAAAAAAGCATCCCATTGTTTTTACTATGTCTTATACCCCTTTAGAGGCAGGGGCAGGAAAATCTCATACTGAACACCTGCCAAATATAACAGGTGTGGGATCATTTCCTCCTGTCGAAAAAACAATGGAATTTATTCGTGACATTAAACCAGGGACACGACGTATTGGTACGCTCTACAACTCCTCAGAGATCAACTCGCAGGTGGTAGTTGAGAAGGCACGTGAATATCTGAAAAAACAACGTATCGAACTGATTGAAAATACAGTTACAAACACATCGGAGGTATATCAGGCAGTCAGCGCCCTCTGTATGCGAAATGTGGATGCAGTCTGGATCACGGGAGACAATACTGCGCTTCAGGCTTTTCAAGGCATTGTAAAGATTTGTCGTGAAAACAAAGTACCTCTGATAATAAACGACAATGAGTTTGTAAAAGATGGTGCCCTGGCGGCTGTCGGGATTAGCTGGTACGATATAGGATACCATTCGGCATCTTTTGTAGCCCGGGTGCTGAATGGTGAAGATACTGCCGGTATCCCGGTTGAAAATTTTGTGAAGGAGGACATAACTATCAACTCTGAAATAGCTGAGTATTTGGAAATCACCATTCCTGAGAAATACCTGGCCGGAAGTTTCAGCAATCTGAAGGGAAAAAATTTCAGGTTTTGCCTGGCTCATTATATTGACAGTCCCAATTCAGAGAATGCCGAAAAAGGGATCCGGGATGAGCTGAAAAGGTCAGGATTAGAAGAAGGAACGGATTTTACCTTAAAAGTGTTCAATGCCCAGGGTGATATTTCGACCCTGAACAGCATTGCTGATGCGATTGCATCTGACAAGTGGGACATGGTTCTTGTAACCTCCACTCCTACTATTCAGGCAATCTCTAAGAAAGTAACCCATTGTCCTGTTGTGTTTACCAATGTAGGCGATCCATTGCGTGCCGGGTTGGGTGAATCGTTCGAAAAACATCTGCCCGGCCTTACCGGGATCTCTACCATGAGTGATTTTGATGGAATGGTGGCATTGGTGAAAGAGTCAATAGGAGGCATCAAAACCATTGGAACGATATTTACTCCCGGCGAGATAAATGCAGTGGCCTACAAGGAAGAACTGGAAAAGGCAGCAAAAAGGGGAGGACTGGATCTTATTGCCGTCCCCGCCAACACGGCAACCGAAGTATCCGATGCCGCTCTGTCGATCGTCAACAGGAGAATTGATGCTTTTACACAAATCTCAGACAACCTGACTGCCAGCTGTGGTTCCTCTATCATCAAAGTGGCTTATGACACAAAAACCCCCTATTTTGCTTTTATCAGCGACCAGGTTGACCAGGGTGCAATTGCTGCTATCTCACGTGATTATTACTATGCCGGTGTTGATGCCGTTATCATGGCACTGGAGATTCTGAACGGAAAGAAGCCGGAAGATATTCCATTTCGGCTTGTACAAAAATCATCAGTAAAAGTGAACCCGGATGCAGAAAAATATTTTAAAATCCGGATTCCCGGGAAATATCTGAAGGAATAATTTCAGGTTTAAAATTGAATTCAGCGAAAAGATAAAGCAAAATAAAATTATATATGAACAATAAACAATAAACCGGTATGAGTAATTTTGAGATTAAACAGGAAATTACGGGAAATGAGATTATTCTGAGATGTGCGGGCCGGCTGGATGCCAACAGGGCAGTCTACCTTAATGACTATATTGAACGGATGGTTCGTGAAGGAAATTATTTTATCTCCCTCGATCTTGATGATATTGAATACCTGAGTTCAGCGGGGATCCGGTCACTGGTTACCCAGTTTAAAAATCTGAAAGCAGTAAACGGACACTTCCGGATCGGTAAGATGTCGGAAAATGTTTACCAGGTATTGGACATGGTCGGAATGATGGAGATGCTGACCCGGCCTGCGCAAAAAAATATTGCAGCAGGAGTGGAACAGGGATCTGTCGACCAGTTGAATGAATCCGGCTTTCATTTTAAGCGAATTGAACTTTCGGGTTCAGGAAATACGACAGCTCTTTTTTATGGAAGGCCTGAAGAAATTTTAAATTATGGTTTTGAGCCGTCCCATGCACGCAAAGTGGAATCGGCAAAAAATCATTTTGCCATCGGCATGGGAGCCATAGGCAGTTCTTTCAGCGACTGTAAAGACCTTTTTGGTGAATATCTGATGCTTGGAGAAACAATTGCGTACCTGCCTGCCGATGGATCCAAAAAACCTGATTACATGGTGAGTAGCGGAAAGTTAGTGGCTCCGCTCACAGAATTGTACGGAATCCATTTTGATGGTAATTTTTCTTTGGTTATCCGTTTCGAACAGGAAAATCCGCAAAACACAATTGGTTTAACCCAGTTGGTCACCACAATCCGGAAACTTACAGGTTACAAGCAGTTAGGGCTGGTGATGCTGGCAGAAAGCGGAGGATTGATAGGTACATCCCTTAATATACCACCTGTTGGAGGGAAAGAGATATTTAACTTTCCTGAGATCAAAAATAACATCAACTTTACTACTGAGCCTGCCCATATAAAGAAACTGATCCTGGCGGCAGGTTATTTCTCAACAGAAAGCGGAGAGGAATCAAAATTTCTGCGGCCACTCGAACCGGGTTCTCCTCTTCTTGGACATATCCACACGGCTGTGTTCCCATATACCCCGCTCAAAAAAACCGATATAGACCTGGATGAAACTATCGGATACCTCTTCAATAATTCTGAAGTAACCGACCTTCTACACCTCGCAAACGACACCAGGGAGATAACAGGTCTTGGCGAAAGCCAGTTTATGCAAGGCTTTTGCTGGGTTGTACCAGTTGAATCAAAGGAGATCATTTTAAACCGGTAAATTTTACGATATGTCACTTTTAATAGGTTCATTAACAATAGGATTAATATTATCCTTACTTGCGCTTGGGCTTTTTATAAGCTTCCGTATTTTTAATTTTCCCGATATTACTGCCGAAGGTTCATTTACCTTTGGAGCTGCAACCGGAGCTTCACTCATCGTTGTGGGAGTAAATCCCCTTTTGGCCAGTGTTGTTGCATTTCTTGCAGGAATGGTTGCCGGATCAGTGACAGGAGTAATTCATACCCGGTTCAACATCAATCCGCTGCTTGCCGGTATTCTGGTCATGACAGCCCTCTATTCGGTAAACCTCCATGTGATGGGTAAAAGTAATATGCCCCTTTTAAACGAAACTACTGTTTTTACCTGGGTGGAGGATTTTTCGGCCCGGATTTCCGGGGCCGGAAGCCGGATCAGCCTTCTTGGCTGGGAGGTGGGGGTCAAAGATATCTGGTTGTTACTCTTTTGTTTAACCGGCATCATTATTTTTTGCTTGATCCTCTGGTGGTTTTTCAGAACCAATATCGGCACAGCTATGCGTGCAACAGGCGACAATGCCCAGATGATCAGGGCACTGGGTGTGAATACCAAGGCAATGATAATAGCCGGAGTTGCCATTTCCAACGGTTTTGTCGCCCTGGCAGGTGCTATGCTGGCCCAGTACCAGGGATTTGCAGATGTTCAGATGGGAATAGGGATGATGGTCTGGGGACTGGCAAGCGTCATTATCGGTGAGGCTATCATCAACGATAACAGCCTGGGATTTGTAATTGCCGGGGCAGTGATCGGTTCCGTACTGTTCAGGCTACTGGTAGCTATTGCCTTACGTTGGGGATTGAATCCCAATGATCTGAAGATCATAACCGCTTTTTTTGTATTTATTGCCCTCATCCTGCCGGGATTGATGCAGAACCGAAAGAAATTCACCTTTAAACGAAAAACAGATGCTTAAAATTGAAAATATATACAAAACGTTCAATCCGGGTACAGCCAATGAGGTAAAAGCCCTTCAGGGAGTGACGATTGACATTGAAGAGGGAAGTTTCGTATGTATATTGGGAACCAACGGCTCCGGTAAATCGACCGCCCTGAATGCCGTCGCCGGTTCGTTCATGTTAGATAAAGGAAGGATCATCCTCAGCGGAATGGATATAACCAAATGGAGTGAACATAAACGGGCCGGATATATCGGAAGAGTGTTTCAAAACCCCTTCAGCGGTACTGCTCCGGGAATGTCGATCGGTGAGAATCTGGCACTTGCTCTGAAGCGTGGGAAAAGACGGGGCCTGGGATGGGGATTGCCTAAGAGCGTGATGAAAGATTTTGAAAAAATGGTAACCCCTCTCAATATGGGACTTGAAAAACGCCTCGAAAATCCTATCGGAAAATTGTCAGGCGGGCAGCGACAGGCAATAACCCTCCTGATGGCCACAGCCATCCGGCCAAAATTGCTGCTGCTGGATGAACATACAGCTGCACTTGATCCCAAAACGGCCAGTAAGGTGATTGATCTCACGCAACAGGTCATCTTAAAAGATAATCTTACAACCCTTATGGTGACCCACTCAATGCAGCAGGCTGTAAACCTGGGTGACCGGATCATAATGATGCACCACGGAAAAGTTGCCTGCGATTTCAGAGGTGAAGAGAAAAAACGGCTGAAGGTAAATGACCTGCTTGCTTTGTTTGATGACCTGCGAAGGAAAGACAATATTGATCCTGCTATCGCCGAATTGTTAAGGGAGCAGTTTGTCTGAAAAAGGTGAAATAATTTTTTGTTGAACGGTTATGCCTGTGACATTCGGAATCTGCATTTTCTCTTATCCCGGGAAATATATTGTAATCTATACAGCCAATTAATCCTCCAAATAGCCAAATTTGCCGGAACTGTAGTCACTGAATGCTTCCATCAGTTCCTGTTGAGTATTCATTACAAAAGGTCCTTTTGCTGCAATGGGTTCATTCAGTGGCTGGCCGCTTAGTATAAGCACAATAGCATCTTTTTCAGCTTCTGCTGTAAAATGTTCGCCATCATTTGCCATCAATGCAAAATTGTCTGTCTCTACTCTTTGTGTGCCATTTACAATAACATCACCCTCAATAACCAACAGAGCCGTATTGTAATCAGCCGGTAAATTAAACTCCGCCTTGCCTCCATTTTTTAAATGAGCATTGAATATATGCATGGGACTGAAGGTGCTGGCACTACCTTTTGCCCCGCCATATTCTCCTGCTATTACTTCAACAATGCCCGCATTGCCGGGTAATGATACCTTGTTCATTTTATCGTTTTCAATTGCCTGGTATTTTGGAGCACTCATTTTGTTTTTGGCAGGTAAGTTAACCCAGAGCTGCACCATTTGAAACTCTCCTCCTTTTTTACTCCATTCTTTTTCATGGTATTCTTTGTGTAAGATACCACTTCCCGCTGTCATCCATTGTACATCCCCTTCTCCGATAATCCCTCCCCCACCTGCGGAATCGTGATGTTGTACTTTGCCTTTGTAGGCAATTGTAACAGTTTCAAATCCCTTGTGCGGATGTGGACTGACCCCTCTCGGAGTTTCACTTGCCGGGAAAATATATTTAGTATTGTAGTCAAGGTATATGAATGGGTCCATCCTTTGCATATCTAATAAGGGGTAGCTCGGAATAAACGTATGCACTCTAAAACCATCTCCGACAAAGTGAGGTGTTTGCGGGGTAGCTGTTAATTCTATATTTCTGGTTTGCATATGATTAAAATGTTATTATAAATTCAAATTTGACGATTCCGATTTTAATCGGGATGCTTGTTTTATATTTTTTTTAATGACTTTATGATTTCTCATAAATAAAAAACAATTTGAATAGATTAATGTTTACAACTGTTTTTATTTCTTTAATCCGGCACTCGTTTGTCATTCGTGCAACCTTTTTTATGAAAGTTTGTTATAAATTACGGTTGGAAAAGCCCAAAAGGATATCCGGTTTGCGGATTTTCCTCCACGCATTATTTTTGTACTGTAGTTTTAAAATGTGAGTTATTGAATGGAGTGGATAAGAAGTAAAAAAACAGTGTTCGTGCTGATAAGCCTTTTTCTTGTTATCTCGCTGTATCACAATCAGGTAACAAACTGGCACTTTCATTATACCAACAATGGAGTTGTGGTTATTCATTCTCATCCTTATAGAAGCAATACCATTCCTGATACCCCTTATCAAAAGCATCAGCACAACAGTTTTGAATTTTTGTTTCTTTCTCTGGTATTCAATGCAATACCACTTATTTTAGCCTTTTTGGTTCTCGGTTTTATTTGTCGGTCAAGGCTAAGCAATTTTCTTTTATTACCTGCTGTAGGAAATATGCAGTGTGGTTATTACCGGACATTTCTGTCGCGGGGACCGCCAGACTGCGCTTTTTAGTAATTTCAGGAATTAACTATCATAAATATTTTCACAATTTTTAATTTTTATATTTCAAAACGAGCAATTATGCATACAATATATTTTTCCATTTTTTTAAACTTGTTTGTATTGGCTGGCCTCTTTACTGTGAAGGCAAATCCCCACGATAAGCGACCAGATACCGATGCCAACATTTTCGGGCATGTAATAGATGCCGGTACCGGTGAGCATCTGCCGTTTGTGAACCTGCTACTTAAGGGAACCCGTATCGGAACCTTCACCGATGCCAGCGGACATTATCTGTTGACAAACCTTCCGGTGGGCAGCCATATTTTAATAGTGCAGAGTTTAGGTTATACGCCTGAAGAAATTGAGATCGAAGCCGTTGCCAAAACCACCCGCGAGGTGAATATAAGGCTTCACCCAACCAGTATTGATCTTGCCGAAATTGTGCTGACTGCATCCCCGACAGCAAGTGGTTTCCGGTATCAACCAGATAATGTATTTATGGGTGAAGAGATCCAACGCCGGGCAGAACCGTCATTTGGCGAGATGCTAAACGGTCAGCCGGGTGTTACCATGCGCAGCTTTGGTTCAGCCCCTGCCCGGCCCGTAATTCGCGGTATGGATGGCGACCGGATCCTGGTGCTTGAAAATGGTGAACGTATGGGTGATATATCAGAGACATCTGCTGATCATTCTATTTCACTGGATCCGTTGGCAGCCAGCCGCGTGGAGGTAATACGGGGACCTGCCAGCCTGCTGTATGGTTCCAGTGCACTGGGAGGTGTCATCAACCTGATGACTACCGACATTCCCGACCAATGGGACAAGGGCTTTTCAGGAGTGGTTTCGGCACAGGCCGCAACCATGAATGACATGGGTGCAGGTTTGGGGAGGCTGACTTATGGCGGGGAAAATAATGCCTTCTCCGGCCGCATGGCATTGCGTCAGGCTGGTGATATCACTACCCCTGAAGGGAAAATTCCCGGCACATCAATGCGAAATCATGATGGCTCACTGGGTTGGGGCATGAACCATGACAGGGTCAACGGAGGATTGAGTTTATCTGTCTCCGACCAGGCATTTGAAATTCCTGAATCAATTGATGTACCTGAAGAGAGCGTTGAAATTCGTGCCAACCGGATGGCATTGCAAGGCCGTATTGGACGGAAGCTCTATGGAGAATTGTTTGATCAGGCACAGATGAGGTTCAATGCCACCCGGTTTCATCAGCAGGAGGTGGAAATTGATCATCTTCCGGATGGGATGTCTGAAGAAGAGATTGAACTGGAATATAAACAGAATGCTCTTAGTTCAACGTTGACGCTGCAACACAAACCGACAGGCATATTTGACAGAGGTGCATTAGGGTTTAGTTTCAACGGCCAGAAGCTGGATATAATTGGAAAGGAAGCCTATTCCCCCGGAGAGCAGCGTTTTACGCTGGGAGCATTTACCTTTGAGGAAATTCCGTTATCATACAGTATACGTATGCAATTTGGGGTGAGGCTCGATTATCAGAATTCCCGGGCTCTGAGAAACGAGGCATTCCCTGATGTTGATCTGGAACGCAATTCGTTTAATTATTCAGGATCCATCGGGCTCAATGTCCGGCCGGTGGAAGGTTTGGAAATAGGAGGCCAGCTGGCCCGGTCGCACAGAAATCCTATGGTAGAGGAGTTGTTTGGCGACGGAACTCACCTGGGAGCGGGAGTATATGAAACAGGCAATGCAAACCTTAAAGATGAAATTGGCCACGGAGCTGACCTGTTTGTGAATTATAAAAAGGACAACTTTGAAGTTGAAGTAGCCGGGTTTGTCAATGAATTTTCCAACTACATCATCTTCCAGCCCACCGGACAGGTACACGAACCTTCGGGTTATCCCGTTTTTGCATATATAGAAGGAGAGGCTGTACTTTTTGGCAGTGAAATGAGCCTGGGGTGGGAACCGGCTAAAGGGTTGAGGTTTCAATCTGGCACCGACTGGGTTCGTGGCATTCGGAAGATAGGAGGCGCCCCCAATGAAAACCTGCCGTTTATACCGCCATTCCGCCTGAATAACGAGGTTGAGTATGATTTTACCCGTGGATGGGTGGGGGTTAATTTTATGGCGGTCAGCCGTCAGGGAAAAGTGGCTCCAGAAGAAGAAGTAACCGATGGTTACACCTTACTGAATGTGCAGGCCGGAGTCAGAATAAATCGCGTGGGCCGTCATGTTGTCATCTTGAAGGTACAAAATGTGCTTGATACAAAATACCGCGACCACCTGTCGAGAATAGAAGATAGGAATTTTGTAATGCCGGGCAGGAATTTTAACCTGGCCTACCGCTGGTTTTTTTAGCGGGGTAATTCAATATTTGCGAAGAGATAAAATAAGGTTATTGTTTGATTTTTTTGTCGTTCATTTTGAAAAAATCAGGATCATTCAGTGCCTGTTGTTTTGGGCTGGTAATGCCTTTTAAGCCAGTTTGCCAGGCCATCGAGGCCGGGGAATAAAACGCGCTCGGTAATATTGGCCTGGTCTAGTTTATCCCGGATTTCCCATTTCAATTCTGCCGGAATGATGATCCTGCGGTATAACCCGGGATAGTTAACTAACCAGTCATCGAGAATGGCGACAGGGCAGGTCATAATGGAAAAGAAGGCAAACTGGTTAACAATCCGTTCGTCGAGCGATGGCGGTTCAAAAAAAAGTACATTTCCAGGACCGATTATTTCGTCAAATTTTTGAAGTGTTAAAAATTCTGACTCCATCATTTCCACAGTGAATGCATTGCATTTTTCGAGACTTAGCAGTGCATTCAGTGGTTCGGGAATCATTCTGTTCACCTTTACAAAGTCCACTTTCCAAATCACTCCGTCGATATCAAATTTTTCGGTATTTGAAGTGGCAAAATGCATGGCCACAAAAGGAGAGTAAGTCCAGTCGAGCAGACGCGTAGTAAGCCCGTGGTGTTGTGCCAAAACCAGAGAGCGTAACTGGGTATTGGTGAGCTGAGGTTCGTTGGTGCGGGCATATTTTCTGAAGTTCCGTAAAAGATGGTATTCCAGTTCCGGGTGGTTGCCACAATTCCGCAAAAAACTGTTTTTCAACTGATAGGTGCAATCTGATAATCCACGGAAGGCGTAATCGCTGCGGTATCGGCCAAGATTGGGTTTCCATGCATCGTGGTAAACCTCTTCAACCAGTTGATTCCAGGTTTTAACTACTACATCGTTGGATGTTATTTTACAGGTCATGTTTTTTTATTAGTAATATTGAGGCTAATTTACGAAACATTTACGATGTATTATTGCATAAGGAGAAATCAGAGAGTGTAAGAAAGACATTTTCTCCTGTCCGGCTCCCTGATCCCAATGGATCGGGAAAAATTGCAACCTGATTTGTGAAGGGGGATGTGACTGGAAGTATTCTGTCTGCCGGGACCAGAGAACATCCAATATGAATTTTTTCTTTCATGAAGGCACTCTTTCAAATTATCGAAGGTGATTCCGTCAATTGCATTGGTGGTGGCTGTTTTATGAAGAGAAGGCACATCTTTAAAATGAATGCTCTGAAGGGGACCAATTAATCTGGATAACCTAATCTTTTAAAGGGGAGTTAATAACTATTGCTTTGCATCCACCATCATTTTCGGCAAAAACCCCGGCACCGGCTTGTTTTTCATATGATTACAATTAATTATTTTCAAAGGTATCATATGGAACTCGCAATTTTAATCATCACCTTGGGTATAAATATTTTACATGTTCGTTTCATACGATATAATATAATAATTAAAATATGATATTATTAATCTCTTGCACCCTGTTGTATTTTATCATAATACTATAAGATTGGCTGTATTAAAGGTACGATAATTATTTCTCAAACTAAAGAACTTCAAAAATGGATAAAAGAGAGGCTAAGAAAAGGTAAAGTCATATAAATCCCTCTTAAAAAAACATGTAAAAGTATAAACTTTTAGTGAATCAAGATAGGTACTTCTCAATGCCAGCAAAGTTCCCATCTCACTAAAAATCACTTGATTCTAAAGGTGTTATATGTAATTAATCCCGATTGCCGGGAGTTCGTTTCAAAAATCAGGGCACAAACAAAGAGGCGGAAATTTGCTTGTAAATTCAATCGAATAACAAATTTCTATCTTGCAGATCACTTCAGGGATATCCACGGTGCATTTTCTTTCACCCACTCATAAACAGCCACCGGAATATCCGTACATATATAATCACTTTCCAGCCCAACTGCCAGAATAAAATCTTCAATCGACAATCCCGGCCACAGACTTATAATAAATCCTTGCTTTTTTGCATTTCTGACCATTTCACGGGTTGTTCCTTCAATCCGGCATCCCACACGATTTATACCAAGTGCTTTCGCCTCTTCCAGCACTTCTGCAGACAAGCCCTCGCCCTTTATAAATAACAAATCAACTGAAGGATACTTGCTTTTCAAATATTTTAGCGGACGGGTATCAAAAGAGGTCATTACATAATCGGAAGTTGGAGGTTTGTGGTCATGGATTTTTTGATAAAGTTTATCGCAATACTCTTCCAAAACCTTACCATCATAATGTGAGCCGCCGGTTTTCATCTCAAACTCAATATACAACCATGGCTTACTGTTAAAAAACTCCAAAACCTCATCTATGGTTGGAATCTGATTCCCATCTTTGGTATATAGTGCCTTAATTTCTTCCAGGGTAGATTCTTCAACAGATCCCTCAGTACCAAAAATCCGTTTGAAATTCCCGTCATGAAAAATGACCAAATGGTTGTCTTTAGTCAACCTAACATCTATTTCATAGCCCCTTAAACCTTTTTTGTATACCTCACGAAATGCCTGTAAAGTGTTTTCGTCATATTCCAGCCTGCCTCCACGGTGGGCAAACACTTTTACCTCAGGTTGTTGAGCACGGACCGCCATAAAGGACAACAAAAGAATAACAAAAGCTGCCAGAACACTAAGATTATAAAATGCCCTTTTTTGAAATATTAAAATATTCATACTGACTGATTTTAATTTGTTAATACAATAATTTTTAAAAAGTTTTAATAAAAGCACATTGTTCAAGTAGATAAATAAAGCTGCAACCTACAAATATAAAATTGATTTTATTTGAAGTTCTTATTAAAGATTGTTTTCTTTTCATTTCTGATAAACAACCTCCATCTAATACAAAAAACCCAACAGCCAGATGGGGGCTTTATTCCCAACTCCTGTTTCTATATCATCTGATACAATCAGGAAATTATTTAAATGTTTCACTTGTGCTATGGTTTTATGCTTTCCTCCAATTTCCAGCGTATAACCATCACACATAAAATCACCGGCTTTAGGTGAATATACATTAAGACCTGCATTATGTAACTGTTTAAAAACAAACGTTTCCTGAATATTTCCTATATCTGGTCTGCTCAAGAATAACCTTGTGACTCATTTCATTATTTAACGTTTATACTTTTATATCTGTCCTTTGCTCCCCTGAATCCGGCGAATTAATAATTTTTTTGGGTGTAAATATTTTACATTCTCGTTTCTTCCTGGTGATTACCTGTAAGTAATTCGTTGGATTATCTTATCTTTGGACTTAATATTGTATGGAAAAGCAGATTAAATACTGGATCGATTTGTCAGATTATGATCTGGAAACTGC
>CAZBWK010000088.1:0-17224 GCA_964495655.1 uncultured Prolixibacteraceae bacterium
CCTGATTTCGTTAACACAGCTGCGTTCAACCACCGTTTGATGTACAATAAACACCAATTTTCGCTTACATGTTTCTCCAGGGCAAGCAGTAATTTACCATGGTCAATGTTATCAAGAACTTCAAGGTCTGTCAGAAAAGACCGGCATTGCATGCCCAACTTTTTTACATTCCGCAGGGGCACGCTGCCGAATAATCATGGAACTTTTCATAGTTCAATGAGATTATCTTTTTTATTTCTCCTGACATTGAATTATAAATTATTTTATCGATATTTGATTGGAAAATACAAAAACATTCGCTAATACAAACTGTAAAAGCATGTAATATGAAAGCAACATCGGGATTCCAAGTTTTCGGATTCCCTCGTCTTTCTTGCTTATCTCAACTTCTTTGACAGGAGGTGGAAAATAACTGCCCGATGCCATGCGGTTCCAGAGTTTATACAATTACTTTGACCGTTCTGCATCAAATTCCTCCATGCTGATCTCATCAACTCCTGCACTTCACTTGTTGGCTTTCACTTTCTTATAAGCCGCCCATACCATTTCGCGGCTTA
Source organism: uncultured Prolixibacteraceae bacterium (assembly GCA_964495655.1). Lineage (GTDB taxonomy): Bacteria > Bacteroidota > Bacteroidia > Bacteroidales > Prolixibacteraceae > JAAYJR01. The sequence goes on from CAZBWK010000088.1 coordinate 558, forward strand.
CCGGTACTGGTTTTTTTCGGCGCCGGTCTGAAACGGTACCACTTACCGGTTTAATATGATACCACCCCCTCAAAGCACTCTTTTAAAAAAAAAATAAGATAAGCGTATAGTTGTATTTAACAAAATGTAACAAGTTTGACATAGTAACAACAATCAGACCTACTATGTCAGGATATTTTTTATTGTCAGCATTGCGGTATGAAGATCCGCAAAAACCCACGACTTAAAACCAGGCAAAAGAATTGTGGCAAAAAATCATGTCAGCAATCCAGGAAAAACATCTGGGAAAGAGAGATGTTAAAAAAAGATTCTTCTTACCGCAAAAAACGCGACACAGAGAAGAATAATTCATGCAGGTCCAGGATCTAAGTTGTGGTCAGTTTCATCCACTATCTGAGAAAACGTGGAATAACAGATATCAGGGAACGTGAAATTGCCAGAAAAGAACGAAGATCTTACATTCCTCATGCATTTACGGAGACTGAACTGAAAAATTTCTTTTATGCCTGTGACAACCTACTGAATGAACCCCTCTCAAGGGTACCGAGGTTCAGAGTCTGAATTGGTCATTGCTATATATGATAAATATCCGGTAAACAAAGGAGATACATTAATAAGCCTGATGTTTAGCTGATGGTCATTTTTTTCTGCCCGGCGAACTGACTGTTGCAACATCACTGGAGTATTCGAGAATAAGTTTACCAAAGTCAACAATTTCACTGACACCGTTTTCCGTTATCTTCACCAAATTGTCACATTCACCGTTGCCGTAATCAGTTTCAATCTCTGTGGTAATGCCATTTTCTGTAAAAACCGCAGATTCAATACCCGATACAGCTACCCACGATTCAGTGCATTCATAATTATATACTATAGGTTTTACAACACTGTAAGAATACAAATATCCTTCGGATTCATTTTTATAGTAATATTCTCCCCGGACGGTTGTTGAAGTTTTGTTATCCATCTTGTTTTCATAATCAGAGGAATAACTTAAAATATTTCCATCATCAAATATCATGGTAATGTTTTCGGTGGCGACTGAAGTACCCGACCACCACCATATTGCCGGCATAATATAGTAAAGTGTATCATCGGTTTCACCTTTATTGTAAATAGTGTCGTATTCGTAATACGAGTTGCCGTCTGATTTAAAACTGTATTCAGAGTATCCGTTCATTGTCACCCCATAACTGTAATAATCTTCATAGACAACTTTAGAATAATAATCCACGCCTGTGTTACTCCATGTATAAGAGATTTTTCCGCTTGTAAAAATTCCATACTCATCGCATCCTTCCCCATAATCGTAAATGGTAGTAATCGTGCCGTCTGCATTTTTAGTTTCGGTAACAACCGCGCAGGAAACAAATTCGTAATACCCGGCACTGTCAAATCCAAAGCCAGGATCGCTGTAGTAAGCCGAGTCATATTTAACCGATTCCTCATTCAGTGTCCTGCTGATAAATTGGCTGTTCCCGATTGCGCTCATAAAGTTGTCCATATTATTATGACCAATATTATAAGCGCTTGTTCTTGCTTTTATTTCCAGATATTTCTTCAGAATTTCGCTCTGTTTTTCGGTTTCATCGTCTTTCTTGCATGAAAACATTGCAATTGATAAGCCCAGTAAAGTAATGATTAAGAAGTAATAGTTTTTCATTTTGCTGTCCTTTTAGGCTATAATTAATTTGTAGATGAAATATGGTGATATTTAGTTGCGTGGCTTTTAATTTTTTTAAGTGTATTTGGAATTGCTGTAATCAAGTCCGCTAACCGATGATGATTTTCAAGATATGGGGATATTGTATCTGCATTTCGAGCCACTTTATGTATTATAACTTCCAATCCAAATGCTTTCATTTCATCAAATTTTAATTTAATATGTACAATTTACGCCAATTGTATTACACAATTAAATTAGTGAATTATTCTTTCGAAAATACTTGGTTGTAATTTTTTAGGAATATTTAGATGTAGCAAAATTAATTAATCGGGCAATTTTTTTAGCGTATCGGGTTACGGAAAATGAAGTTTTTGGACAATAAGAATTGAACAGACACTGAGACCCATCTGCATTAATTAACTAAATTTACATCACTAATTATTTTTATATGTACATCACTAATTTTAAGCACTTTCTCGACGAAAATGGTAATATTCCAAAAGACATGCCTAAAGAAGCACGTGAACTCGCCAATTTTCTTGCTTTATTAATCGATGATGCATCAACAGGTGATTACGATGCTGAACCAACAATTAGATGCACTGAAAAAGGATGTGAAGGTCTAATTGTGCCAACATTAATTGAAGAAAAAGAAGAAATTTACTGGAAATGCATTGCCTGTGAAAATAGAGGTGTAATTTCAAATTGGCGTGGGACAAAATGGGATAATAAATCAATTCGATGACAGACTTTAAAATAAATTGGAAAATCTAACAAATATTTTGCTACTACATTTTCTACTACAAACAAAAAGACCACTGTAATCTATTGATTTACAGCGGTCTAATTTTGTTGTTGTCGGGGTAGCAGGATTTGAACCTGCGACCCCCTGCTCCCAAAGCAGGTGCGCTAACCGGACTGCGCTATACCCCGTTGTTTTTTCAATTTATTAATGAACCTGCATTCCTCCCGGGAAATGCTGAATCACGTAATATGATTGTAAGGAACTGCTGATTTAAGCGGCCGTAAAAATAGAAAAAAATTCCGGAATAAAACAAAATGGATAAAAAAAGGTTATCCCGATATTAAGGCTCATTTCACAAAATATCAGCCCCCTTATACTTATTTAATATGATTAATAGTTTTCACATTATCCGGCAGGGTAATGAATTTTGTCAACAGAGCACTTATAAAGTAAAGAATGGCTAAAATCCATATTACCCCGGCATTGCCAACAAGACCAATAAATAAACCGACTATGGCGGGACCTATAAACACCGGCAACCCGGCACCGAGATTCAAAATGGCCATGGCTGCTCCCTTATCTTTTTTAACAAGTGACGGCACCAGCGCTGAAAGAGGCACGTAACCGGCTAAAAGTGCACCCCAGATGACACCTGAGACTATAACGGCAATATAGCTGCCTTCGAATATCTGCGGCGAATAATAGAATAAGAGCGTGGAAAGAGCACATCCCACACCTCCAAACCACATAACAGTATTGCGCCATCCGAGTGTGTCCCCAACAAAACCAAAAATCAGGTTAAATATGATATTGCTGGTAAAAATGGTTCCCCAAATTTGCAACCATTCGGTAGTGGAAAAGCCATGTTGAGCCATATAGGTCGGAAGAAACACCGGAAAAGCAAACTGGGCTGTGGTGTTTATAATCCTTACAAGGCCGCCCAGAAGTACTTTCGGTTCTTCATGCACAATAGTCAGGCCTTTTATCAATTCGTCCAGTTTATCTTTTAATCCTCCTCCAATCCCTGTGGCCGATCTGTCTTTTACAAGAACCAGGGCAAAAAATGCGCCGAGAAGAACCCAGCCTATTGCACTCCATAGTGTGTTGATATAACCTATGCGGGTTATGGCCCAACTGGAATAGAAAGCTCCAAGAACAACAAGCCCCCCGGTAAAAACAAACCAAAACCATCCTACAGCCCTGCCTAATGCCTTTTTAGGACTGGCATATGCGATCCAGACCAGGAATGAATAAGCAAATAACGGATAGCCAAAGCCACGCAGTGCATAGGTAACCAGCATGGTGCCCCAATGCAGGCCGGGCAGTGCATAACCTACAAATCCCAGTGTCCCTGCCAGATAAAGGAGCAGTCCTGCCAGCATGGTTTTCTTTACACCCATTCCTTCTGCCAGTACTCCGGAGAACCAGGAGGATATGGCTATCACTATTCCGTACATCGAGAATAATGTGGCAGATTGCTGCATTGTGAGTCCCCTCTCAATGAGATAAGGGCTCAGCCAGCCCTGCTCCATACCGTCGCCCATCATAAAAATCAATATCCCCAGGTAACCCCATGCCAGTTGCCGGGGAATACCGGCCTTGTCAAAAAAAGTATCTTTGCTGCTTCCCATCGTTTAATCATTTATAACTGTCCATATTTCCAATGGCAAATCCGATTCTATAATATCAGGCCCGACATAAGCAATCATATTTCTCCATGGCACTCCTGAAATTGCAATATCCTCATACTCTTTATGATCACGTGCAAAAACCGATAACATGATACCAGGGAAACGGTCGTAGTAATATCTTGCCTGGGTACCTGTATGAATGCAATAATAATCAAAAAAATTATAATAATTCATCCTGTTTGATATGGGATTTATCATTTTACAGTATAAATTATATATTTTTACAATTATCAAAACAGTAATTTAATTATTATGGAGCTTAGAGATAAAATCAGGGATATTTTATCAGACAAAAAAACGAAAACTGACGGATTGCATGTAAAGTATATCGCCAGTCATATTCTTAACAACAGCAGAACACTTTTCCCTGATGAAAGCGACCCCACTTTCGAAGTCCTTAAACAGAGAATCAACAGCATCCTTCTTTATGATATTAACAGTAAAAACAGTGAGTTTGAGAGGGTTATAAATCTAAAATCCAATAAATACAGAAAAGGTGTTTATAAACTGAAAAAACGAAAAGGCAGAAAAAGAGGGAAATGACTTTTTTGATAAACAAAGCGGTGAGGGCGGGATTCGAACCCGCGGTACAGTTTTATCCGTACGTCGGTTTAGCAAACCGGTGGTTTCAGCCACTCACCCACCTCACCTTTGAATAATAACTACTGTATAATTGCCGGCAAACAGCCCGAATTTTGTGGATGCAAATGTATTAATTGTTTTTATATAGTCAAAATCTTTCCAATATTTCTTACACTCATTATACTTTATCTGAAACTAAATACCTGCTTTTCTCAAAATATTGCAGGCTGATTTATATCCCAGCTCATACAATTCAGAAGCATGGCTCAAACTCAAAATGTCATAATTTTCAATTCCCTCAGGTTCAATAAATATGGTAGTATATTTACGAATTCTTGGGACATTGGCATTAACACTCATGTAGAAAGTCCGGGATGCTACCTTAATCAGATTATTAAATGTTTCACAGGGATTAATGGGGCTTATATTAACAACTATTATTTTTTCACAATCATTTTTTATTGGTTCAACCGGAATGTTATCCATCAGTCCGCCATCCACATAAAACTGTCCCTTAATCTCAATCGGTGAAAATAAAACGGGTATTGAAGAAGATGCTAATACGGTCTGATAAAGCAATCCTTTATTATAATATTCAACCTCACCTTTGTTGAGGTTTGATACAGCAACATAGAAAGGCACAGGCAGATCCTCAATTTTTTTATAAGGGATTTCTTTTGAAATCACCTCTTTCAAACCACTGAATTTTAATAATCCGTCGACCGGAATATGTGGTTTGGTATATGAAAAAAACCAGCCTTTATTAAATATCTTCAGAGTTTCTTCAGGTGATTTTCCTGCTGCAATAAACGCCCCGGCTATAGCTCCCGCACTTACTCCGGAAATTACATCCGGCCTGATCCCCTTTTCGAAAAGGGCTGAAATTACACCCAGATGAGCAAAACCCCTTGTTCCGCCTCCGCTCAAAACTAATCCTGTTTTATATCTGTACTTCATATATATTCAATTAAATGCAGAACCACTCATCTATTTTTCTGTCAGGACTTATATCATTTTTCTGCAGAAATATATTTTTCCTGTTATCGTAATTTTAAAATACTGCTCCTGGTTATCCATGACACGAAAGTTATGAAATAATCAGATATAATCATAAACTTTTATTGTCTGACAATAAGAGATAAGTATCTTTATAAATTTTAAATTAAACCGGCAGGTTACAGGTCTTTTTGTGACATTTCGTCATATAAGTCTGTTGGCACAGGGTTTGAATATTAGCGAGAAATCAAAATAAGTATCATTTAAAACAGAAAAATATGCAAACAGGAAAAATTGGCGTAACCAGTGAAAATCTGTTCCCTATTATTAAAAAGTTTCTTTACTCAGACCATGACATTTTTTTAAGAGAGATAATATCAAATGCCGTGGATGCTACCCAGAAGTTAAAAACTCTGGCTTCAAAGGGTGAATATAAAGGGGATGTTTCTGATCTGAAAATAGTTGTAAAACTTGATGAAAAGGCCAAAACCATAACTGTTTCCGACAATGGCATTGGAATGACAGAGGAAGAGATTGGTAAGTATATTAACGAGATCGCTCTTTCAGGAGCAAATGATTTCCTGGAAAAATACAAAAATGAAACAAATGCAATAATCGGGCATTTCGGACTTGGTTTTTACAGTTCCTTTATGGTTTCCAAAAAGGTCGAAATTGTCACTAAGTCATACAAACAAGATGCTAAAGCTGTAAAATGGAGCTGTGAGGGAAATCCGGATTTCACCATTGAGGATTTCGAAAAAGAAAATGTCGGCACTGATATTATAATGCATATCAATAAAGATTCGGAAGAGTTTATTGATGAAAATAAGATATCAGAAATTCTTGAAAAATACTGTAAGTTCCTCCCTGTCCCTATTATATTTGGAAATGAAAAAGAATGGAAAGACGGGAAATACATTGATACAGAGAAAGAAAGGCAAATTAATGACACTGAACCGGCCTGGACAAAGAAACCAGCTGACCTGAAGGATGAAGACTATAAAAATTTCTACCGTAAACTTTATCCTATGGCCGATGAGCCGCTGTTTAATATTCATCTTAACGTGGATTATCCGTTTAACCTTACCGGCATTCTCTATTTTCCAAGAATTAAAAATAATTTTGAAGTACAAAAAAATAAAATACAACTGTTTTGTAATCAGGTATTTGTTACTGATTCAGTAGAGGGAATTGTTCCTGAATTCCTTACCCTCCTGCATGGTGTGCTTGATTCACCTGATATCCCTCTTAACGTTTCCCGCTCTTATCTCCAGGGAGACCCTAACGTTAAAAAGATCAGCAGCCATATCTCAAAGAAAGTGTCAGACCGGCTAAAGGAGATATTCTCAGCAGACAGGGAGCAGTTTGAAAAAAAGTGGGATGACCTGAAAATATTTATTGAATATGGTATACTTACCGACGAAAAGTTTTACGACAGAGCATTGAATTTCTACCTGTTCAAAAATACAGAAGGAAAATATTTCACTTTTGAAGAGTATGAGAAACTGATCAAAGATGAGCAGACGGATAAAGATAAAAACCTGATATACTTATATACTACCAACATTGAGGAACAATATACTTTTGTTGAGGCTGCAAAAAATAAGGGATATGATGTGCTCATTCTCGACGATGTGCTTACACCCCACCTCATAAGCCGTTTTGAACAAAAAAATCAGGACAGGAAATTTATCCGCGTCGACTCAGATGTTGTCGAAAATCTCATAAAAAAAGAAGATAAGGAAAAAGAGGAGTTGTCATGGGAACAGAAACAGGAACTTTCACCTGTTTTCCAGGCTGTATGTCCTGAAAACAATAATCATACATTTATAATAGATTTTCAGGATCTTGGAGAGGATGGCGTACCCATGGTTATCACCCGTAGCGAATTTATGAGGCGGATGAAGGATATGAGCCAGGTTCAGGGAGGAATGAACTTCTATGGGGATATACCTGATAATTTAACTTTAGTGGTTAATATCGGACACCCTCTGGTTAAAAAGGTTATAGAATCGAAAAATAAAAAGCTTGCCGGGAAACTGGAAATTTCTAACGCTGAAATTTCAGGTAAAAAGACAGAGATTGAAAAAATCAGAAAAGAAGAAGAACTGAAAAAGGAGGAGGAAAAAACGCAGGAGGAAAAAGATCAACTAAAGGAATTGAACGATGAGCTGGCAAAACTGGAAGAAGCAAAAAGAGAGTTACTGAAAAATTTCGGAAGAAAAAATAAACTGGCCAAACAGTTGGTTGACCTGGCCCTGCTTGCTAATGGCATGCTAAAAGGCGCTGACCTTGACAAATTTATCAAGCGAAGTGTCGAACTAATAAAGAAATAACTTTATCCGGATGTTGCGGTATTTAAAGGGTTATCTGATAAAAGGATAACCCTTTTTGTATGACTGTTTGAAAAATTATCTTAATATTTGTAAGATAAATCAGTTGCTAATGGCAGTCAAATACCGGATATGGATCACAGGAATTTCCCTTATTCTACTGGCGGCTTCCTGCACTCAAAAAAAAGAGAACAGATCTGATACGGATGGGTTTTCCGGGTCAGGCAGCTGTATTGAGTGCCATGAACGGTTTTATGAACTTTGGGCTCCCTCTTTTCACGGAAAAGCAATGCAGCCTGTAAATAAAGATTTCATACAGGAATACAGTTTACCCCCCAGTGAACCTATGGAACTGGAAGGAAAAATTTATCAGGTGACCAGCAAAGATTCATCAATGATCATGTATGAATCAGAAAACGGGAACCTGATAAATAAGTATGAACTGACCTGGTCGTTAGGCGGCAGAAACGTGTTCTGCTTTCTTGTCCCTCTCGATAAAGGAAGACTGCAAACCATTCCGCTTGCGTATGATATGAACCGGAAAACCTGGTTCAACTACCCCCAGTCAGCAGTCCGGCACTTTCTTGAAGATCAATATGATGAACCGTTACCCTGGAAAGACCGCATGTATACATTCAACACCGGCTGTTATAACTGCCATGTAAGTCAGCTAACATCTAACTTTGACCTGGCCACAGAAACATACCAAACAACTTGGCGGGAAGCGGGCATAAATTGTGAAACATGTCACGGACCCAGTGCAGAGCATGTCAGGGTTTGCCGCGAAGCAGCAGAAGGAGAAGTGCCGGAGGATCTGAAAATCATCATTACAAGCGAATTTACCCCTCAGCAGCAAAATGCTTCCTGCGCACCCTGCCATGCCAAAGTTACACCAATAACGGCCGGTTATACACCCGGCGACAGGTTTTTTGACAACTTCAATATTTCCACGCTTGAAGATCCTGATTTTTATCCTGATGGCCGTGACCTCGGAGAAAATTATACATACACAGGATGGCTGATGAACCCGTGTCTTAAGTCGGGTGATATTCATTGCGTAACATGCCATACTTCCAGTGGCCGCAACCGGTTCAGTGATAATCCTAACCAGGCTTGCACAATGTGTCATACCGACAGGGCTGAATCCCTTGCTGAGCATACAATGCATGAGCCGGGCACACCGGGATCAGAATGTGTCAGCTGCCATGCCCCGACAAGGGAGTTTGTTGGCCGTTTTCTGCGTAGTGACCACTCTTTCAGGCCCCCTATGCCGGCAGCTACAATCAAATTAGGTTCACCAAATGCATGTAATATATGCCATAACGACAAATCACCAGAATGGGCTGACCAGATAGTAAGGAAAAGAGAAAACAGCAATTACCAGGAAGAGACTCTTTACTGGGCACAGTTAATCAAAGAAGCCCGTAAAGAGGACTGGAACAGAGTGGATGAAATGTTGGAAATAATTGGTCAAAATACATTTGACGAGGTTGTAACGACCTCATTTATCAGATTACTGGCAAATTACCCGGATGATAAAAAGTGGAAAACAATAATTAACGCCCTGAAAGAAAACAGTTCTCCCCTGGTAAGAAGCGCGGCTGCAAATACGCTCGCTGCCGGCAATTCGGAAACCGCAAGAAAAGCCCTGCTGTCAGGAGCAAAGGATGATTTCAGGCTGGTCAGAATATCAGCAGCAGCCTCACTTGCAGCCTATGACCCTGTCCGCTTTACCCCTCAGGAAACAATAATAAAAGAAAAGGCAACAAAAGAATATATGAATTCACTGATTACAAGGCCTGACGACTGGAGTGCACATTATAACAAAGGAATATTTCACCAGAACAGGGGTGAAGCTCCTGAAGCACTTGAATCTTATGAGACTGCAGCCAGGTTATATCCCGCCTCTTTGTTGCCTCTCATCAACAGCAGCGTATTATATTCATATACGGGTAACCAGGCAAAAGCTGAAGAAAACCTGAAAAAAGTTCTGGATATGGACCCCGTCAATGAAGCGGCAAATCTTAACCTGGGATTACTTTTAGCCGAGCAGGGTAGGATGGAAGAAGCTGAAAAAACTCTGCTTGCTGCGTTGACAACAAATCCTCAGCAGGCAGTTGCAGCTTATAACCTCAGTGTTATCTATTCACAAAAAAGTATGGATGAAGCTGTAAAATATGCTGCCATTGCTGCCGAAGCAGCGCCCGATGATCCGAAATATGCCTATACCCTCGCCTACTATCAGTTTCAGAATAATCAAAAAGAAAAGGCAAAAAATATACTAAAACAAATAGTTGATAAACATCCGGGATACCTTTATGCGGTCAGCCTGCTGGCAGATATATTAGTAAAAGAGGATAAAATCAAGGAGGCGGTAAAGCTTTATAATACAGCGCTTAATGCAGACGGAATATCAGAAAATGACAGAAGAGCCCTGAGACAGGCGCTGAACTCAATAAATAAATTTGACTAACAAATCAATATTAATAACATTATAATTCAATGCTTACAGTAATCTCACCGGCTAATACGTGGGATTTTAAAACCAAACCTGCTATCGCGCAATTCACAATCCCTGACATGTTAAGCCCTTCTGAAAAACTGGCAGGTAAGCTTCAAAAACTCAGTCCGGAAGAGATCTCTGAGTTAATGGGAATACCGGCATCGTTGGCTGATCTGAATTTTGAGAGATCCGGATTATGGCGCCTGCCTTTTATGCCAAAAAAGCCAGGGGACTGATGACAGGGTTCATCATTGATAATAATATTGAAGATCAGGTAGGTCTCCAGGCTTTTGATTCAGAGGGATATAATTTCAATCCCCGATTGTCAGGTTCATTAAATCCTTTTTCACCCGGGGATAGTGATAAATTACAGTTTGCCGGCCATTGCATCAGCCAGCCTGATCAGCTGTTCTCTTGTCTGGCCTTTTACCACTCCCTTTTCTTCAACCGGCTCGCCAACAAGTTCCCAGTTAATCTTTTCGGCAAATATTTTCAGGTTTTTAACCCCTCCTCCATTCCACGAATAATTTCCAAATATTCCGAGCAAATGATTCTTAGGAGCAATGTGTTCAATCGCCGTGAGTAAACTCTCTACATTTGGGAAAAGTGAATTATTATATGCCGGACTCCCTACTATGAATCCCTTATATTTAAATATATCATTAATAATATATGAAATATGAGTTTTGGATACATCATAGACTTTTATATTTTTCAGACCTCTCTCTGCCAGCCTCCGGGCAATGATCTCGGCCATCACCTGGGTATGGCCGTACATCGAGCCGTAGGCTATTACCACACCCGCGCCGGGTTCATAAGAGCTCCACTCATCATACCAGCTTACAACCCTGCCGGGATCGGTCCGCCATACCGGTCCGTGTGTTGGTGCGATCACTGAAATATCAAAAGTGGCTAATTTTTGTATAGCTCTCTGTGTGTGCGCACAATATTTTCCTACTATATTGGTAAAATAACGCATCATCTCCTCTTTAACGGAGTCTGTGTTGATCTCATCATCGAAGATACCTCCGTCAAGTGTGCCGTAGCCACCAAATGCATCGCCCGAAAAAAGTATCTTATTGGTCTCTTCATAAGTCACCATTGTTTCCGGCCAATGAACCATGGGAATCGTCTGGAAATGAAGTCGTTGTTTGCCAAGGCTGAGAGTATCATTATCCTTTACAATAAGCCGCTTATTATGATCCTGATAAAAATTTTCCACAAAGGCAAATGTTTTTTTGTTGCCGGCAAGTGTGATATCCGGATATTTACTTATCACAGCCTTTAAGGCTCCTGAATGGTCGGGTTCCATATGATTTATCACAAGGTAATCAACAGGCCTTCCTCCGGTTCTCTCCTCAATGCTATCGAGAAACTCATTCAGAAAAGAGCGTTCAACCGTATCGATCAAAGCAATCTTTTCATCAATAACCAAATAAGAGTTGTATGAAATACCATTTGGAACAGGCCATATATTTTCAAACAGATGTATCCGCCGGTCGTTATAACCCAGAAAACTGACATCTTTATTTATATTGACAATTTGCATATTGTTGTTTTTTGAAGGCGAATTTAACTAAAATATTTATATTATATTTGTTGCCCTGATTTATTAAAATATGTATGAAAACCCATGACAATCAATAACAAAAATAAGCTCATGACCTTTCCGCGTGTGGGTAAATTCATTATTGTTTTCTTTTCAATAGCTTTTATAATCACTGCAGCAATCAGCTATAAGCTTTATACATATATATTTAACGAGAATGTTAAAACCCGGCATATAATAATTCTGCCTGAAGGAAGCACATTCAATCAGGTAATTGACACACTAAAGACAAATGATGTTCTGATCAATTATAAGGCGTTTATATGGGTATCTAAAAAGAAAGAATACCCGGAAAATATTAAACCCGGCCGTTACCTGCTAAGTCCGGGAATGAATACGAACCAGATAGTAAATAAATTGCGGAGTGGCATACAAGAGCCTTTGAATGTTACATTCAACAATGTCCGGTTTAAAGAGGATCTTGCAGGAAAGATAAGCCGTTATATTGAGGCCGATTCCCTGTCGTTATTAGATTTATTCACTAATAATGAAATAATAGAGCAGTTCGGATTTACTCCCCAAAACTTCAAGGCTATGTTTATTCCTAATACTTATGAGTTTTACTGGACGACCTCGGCAGAGGAATTTGCCGAACGGATGAAGTCTGAGTACGACAAGTTCTGGAATGAAGAACGCAGGGAGAAAGCTCAAAAAATGGGAATGACTCCTGTTGAAGTTTCCACCCTGGCATCAATTGTGAGGGAGGAGACCAATAAATCTGACGAACTGGCTCGTGTAGCCGGGGTATATCTCAACAGGCTTGTACGGGGAATTCCCTTACAGGCTGACCCCACGGTAAAATTTGCAGCCGGTAATCCTGCTATTAACAGGATCCTGAATTCGCACCTGGAGATCGACTCGCCATATAACACATATATTTATGCCGGATTACCTCCCGGACCGATTAATTTTCCTGATATTGAAGCAATCGAAGCTGTGCTTAACTTCGAAAAACACAATTATATTTATATGTGTGCACGTGAAGATTTTTCAGGATACCATAATTTTGCGTCCACACTTGCCGAGCACAACCGCAATGCAGCAAAATACAGGGCTGCCTTAGACAAAGAGAAAATATTTAATTGATCAGACACAATTGACCTCACGATCAAGCCTGATCCCAAATTTCTCAAATACAGACCTGCTGATCTCTTCTGATAAATTATAAATTTCCTGTCCGGTAGCAGTTCCGTAATTTACCAGTACAAGAGCCTGCTTGTTATATACTCCGGCATTCCCTGATCTGCGGCCTCTCCATCCCGCTTGTTCAATAAGCCATCCTGCAGCAAGCTTGACCTTTCCTTCCCCTGCGGGATAGAGAGGCATATCGGAATAAACTGACTTTATCTCTTCGGCAGTCCTTTTATCTGTTACCGGATTCTTAAAAAAGCTGCCTGCATTGCCAAGAGTATTTACATCCGGCAATTTCGATGAACGAATATCTTTAACTGCTTTTCTTATATTCTGCAGGTTAACCTCTCCCATTGCCGTTACCAGTTCCTCCACTTTACCGTAACTTAAATTATACCGGGGAAATTTGTCCAGTCTGAACACAACAGATGTAATGACAAAACGATTCTTTAGCTCTCTTTTAAAAAGGCTCTCGCGATATGCAAACTGACATTCAGAGTTATTGAATTCCAAAAATTCGTGTTTCCCGAGATCATACCCTTTAACCAGCTCAATAACATTCCCGGCCTCCTGTCCGTAGGCGCCTATATTTTGTACCGGGGCAGCTCCGACTGACCCTGGTATATCAGATAAATTCTCAACTCCGCCAAGTCCGGCATCCACACAGTATTTCACAAGATCATCCCAAACTTCACCTGCACCAGCCTCTATCCGTATATGCTGCCTGTCCTCCGCGCATATATTTATCCCCGGAATTTTCGGATATAAAATAACTCCTTTAAAATCATTAATGAACAATATATTGCTTCCACCGCCAAGGATAAGCAATGGCAGCTCCTTAATATATTTCTCTGACCCCAGGAAGGCCGGCAGGTCATCCGGCTCCGTAAATTCAAAAAAATAACGGGCCAGGGAATCTAACCCGAATGTGTTATAATGCTTTAAAGGATAGTTTTCAAAAAAACGTACCATAAAATATTTTTTTGTAAAGATAGAGGATATAGGCGAAGCTTTAAAAAAAATTACAGGAAAGTAAAAAAAATTGCTTCAATACATTTTTCCTGGAGCGACAATTTTTATCTTTAGGCATTCAAAACAATATATTTTATCAGGCATTTAAAATCTGAAATGTAAAATACGATTTTAAATTTGTCGACATTTTTTAACCCTTACACACAACTATATGGCACATTCCGTAGTTTTTAAATTGTATAACAATTTTGTTCCCCGGCTCACCAATGGGAACATCAAGCTGAGTATAAAATATCAGCGTCGGTCAATTCTGACTGGTTTTTCAGATAAGGAATCCCTCTTATGCAGGTTAATTAAATGTATTCTTACAACTTATAAAATTTTTTAAACGAAAGTTTATTCGTTGTCTTATACCTGAATCTTTAGTAAAAAAGTTAACCGCCTTGTTAATACCCGGAAAAACCATAAGATAGTAACAATTTGATACTGCGATCTGTGATCATACTGATTTCTGCAATTATATTGGGAAGTATTTTTTACTTCCCCTTATAATTGCGTCTAATTTAATCCTCAGATATTAATATTAAACAGGCTCTGACAGCAACGAAATATTACTTACCAGACAAAAAAATCAAATAAATATCTTAACCATTATAATCTATCAAATAAAAAATATAATACCATAAAGCTTTAATAATTATGAAAGGTTTCCAATTGCTAAATCGCTACGACACAATTCTTAAATGTATCAAATACAGTAATACCGGTACTCCAAAAGACTTTTCAGACAGATTGGGTATTTGTAAAAGCACTCTCTTCTCTAATATTGATTACTTAAGATTACACGGAGCAAAAATTATATATAACAGGGAACTCAGAACTTATCAGTATTTACCAGGATCTGAAGTTTATATGATGTACATATTAGGTCTTAGGGAAAATGATACAATAATAAAAATACTCGGTAACTGTAATTTGAAAGATTTCAGATAAACCCTTATTAATAAGGTTTACCACTTGCTCTCTAATAACAAATATGGATAATGTTTTCCCCCTGAAATCATAGAAGTTTCGGTCGAAAATCACTTTTCAAAGTTCAATACCTGTGATGCCGGGATCTGTTTTTCCCGATTCTTCTTCTTAACTAAACAAGATACTCAATTACCTTTTTATCGGGGTCAAAGGGATGAATAGTATCAAGTCCGAGGTGTTTAACTCCGACTGCAATGATCTCCTTCTCAGTGAGCTTTCCCTTAATTCCAGTTTTTTTTATAAAATACCTGCCGGCAGCTAAGATGGCTTTCAATGGTATAAGTCCGACAAGCTCTGAGCCGGTAACATTGACCCCCCGAATTTTGGCCTGCCTGGATACCTCTTCAAATGCAACATGCACTGGGGTTACGTTGAAATCTGTAATATTCATTGAAACCTGTGCACAACCATACTCCTTTATATACCAGCCTATTGCCTTTACTTTTTTTAGCCGTCCGCGTGTGTCCTTCTCAATGTCCCCGTGGTTATCAAAACCACCTGGTTCTGCGTTTCTCTCTCCCGGCTCCCTTATTACTGCGGCAATATTCCGCGCTATCTCTGGAGAGTCTGTGCTAAGATTTACATTATAAGCGACCAGGAAATTCCGCGCTCCAATTATGACAGACCCGGTTTTTTGAACCTTTTCGTTCCATTCAGATGGTCCAAAATCAGGTTTCCATTCCGGTAATGATAATTTATTCTTTAATCCATCATAGCCTCCGTATCTTATATCTTCAAGGCGCTGTCTCCCGTCCGAAAATGCTGCATACCCGTAACAATAGACCGGTATCTTCAATTCATTGCCAACTCTTTCTGCCAGCCTGCGGGCATATTCAACTGTTTCATCCATTGTCAGTCCGGCCAGTGGTATGAGCGGACATACATCTGTTGCTCCCATACGCGGATGGATGCCTTTCTGCCCCGACATGTCGATCAGCAAAGAGGCTGCTTCAATACCCCTGCAGGCAGCTTCGATGACAGCTTCGGGTGTGCCGGCAAAGGTAACTACAGTGCGGTTGGTGGCAGCCCCTGAAAATATGTCAAGCAGTTTTATGCCGGCGACACCAGCAATAGCATCTGTGATCGAATGAATAACGTTTAAGTCACTCCCCTCCGAAAAATTTGGTACACATTCTATCAGTTTTGTCATTATTTGGCCGGATCTTAAGATGTCGCTATTGTTACCGAATCCTTTCTAGTAAAGGTAACGATTATAAGCAGATATAAAACCACTAAATAATTTTTGATTTAAGGCAGTTAACATTCAAACGAAAAAGTTAAAAAGTTCAATGCATAAAAAAGCTGTATCAAGTCAGTGATACAGCTTCTTTTTTATGTTGACCGGTTATTACTCGTCAATTGAAATAGCCTCCACCGGGCAAACTTCAGCACATGATCCGCAATCAG
>CAZBWK010000089.1:0-17185 GCA_964495655.1 uncultured Prolixibacteraceae bacterium
AAAAAAACAATACTTCAATTTCTTTTTCATAGTTCAAATATTTAGGATTTATAATTTATTAGCATAAACAAATATTAATAAACATAACAGCTTGAATTATTTTTATTTACTGTCATATATTTAATCACAGTTTTGATCCCTTCATTCCATATATATTCCAGCCTGATGTTGACCATCTTGAATGATTGTCATATCCAAACATTACAGTAGATGCAGATATCGGGTATACTGCCTCAAGATTCGAGCTTTCCAGAAATGAGACTGCTTCCTCCCTGCTGCCGAAAAGAGGCATTATCCACCTCATATGCTGGCTGATGGCATGGTCATTGGACTCATAAATCTCAATCCCGTCAACACCAGCATTAATAAGTCCTATGGCGCGACGAAGAGATGAAGGGATTCCCGGACCTTGTCCCCAAGACCAGGTTGATCCTATTCCCCCGAAAATTGCTACATTATATCTGGTTCCAAGCAAGAGATAAGGTTCAACATTATGACTCCTGGGTCCTTCCCCTCCCCTTTCCTCAAGCGGCACCAACTGCAATCTGTCCACCAGCCCTTCCTTAAGCCATTGACCTATATCCAGTCCCTGTGCTAAATTCCAGTCTAATCCGAATAAAGGGACCCTTACTGCAACAATCAGATCTTTATCACTGCTGCTTTTCATTTTTGCAAGTCCCTTTTTTAATTCACGTAAAACCTCAGTAAAAAAATCTGCACGCCATGTTATCCAGTCTTTATAGCCAGGGTGACTCCCGTCAATATCTAATGGGTTAACTCCCGATTTCTCTTTGTAAGCAGCAACCATTTCAGGATGAAAAAGAAGCATTGGAACCTGTCTGCATGTACCTATCAACAGTCCGTCTACATTTCGCCCTGCAACTTCAAGAAATATGTCTGTCCTTTCTTTACGAACTTCAGGGAAAAAGAATGAAACAGCACTGCTTCGAGGAGAATCTGCATTTTTCTGCCATTGCCACCATTGTTGATTCTCTTTAAACCACTTTGAGGAAAACATTCCTCCATAAGCGGTTGTTCCATAATGTCTGTTCATTCCTAACCACGGGGTCACTTCTTTATGGAACCTGTCTTTATTTGCCAATACTTCATCCAGCGGATCAAACTTATTTATCATTATAATCCGGGGATGATAACGTTTTACACCTGAATCTGATTTTAACGCTTCTTCGTAAGGTATGGCAGGAAACCTGCTTGCATATGGCAGATCACTGTTGTATTCAACCCATGAACGGCCAACAGCCCAATCCAGATTCAAACCCAGCTCTGCCTGAGCCCCGAAAATTGTTTGAAACTGATCAGCCTTTAGCCTGACACATCCGTTACCAGTATGAAAGTAATCAGCCCAGTCATTAACCCCGTTTAACCTCACAGGCGGATTTGACAACTGCTGATAAAAAAGCTCAACGGAGCCTGATGTAACAGGTATTAAAACAAGTTTTTTTTTCCCTGATACTTTCGGTTTTGAAACCTCTGTATCCCTTGAATATCCAAACAGTTTTATATTGTTCTGTCCCAGATCTGCTGCTTCAATAAATATCAGATCGTCTGAAACAGAGACAGGATCTCTTTCCGGGCTATGTCCCCTGTCGCCTGATACAACTCTGACAAGTCCCTTACCAGTCACCTGAATAATACAACCATCTTCTGAGTATGGCTGCACAAAAACGGCATAATATCCATTTAGTGTAAGATTTAATTCAAGAGGTTTAGCAATTGCACCAGATTCATTATATACAGATATTCCCTCGTCTGATGCGGCAAATTCCCATCCGTCTGGCATAACTCTGTCACTGACAGCAGAAGAGAAATTTGTCAGAACAACTTTTTTACGAAAATTATCTTTTTCTATTGTCCATGGGGCTAAGGGACTCACAAAAATGCTGTTATTGTTATTATCCCTGCGGTGGTATACAATAGCCGACCCCTCCTCCCATAAATTACCTTCTATCTGAGGGTAAAGTGACACATAATACTTTCCGGATTCCCAGTTCTCGGGGTTTACAAGTTCAGTCTGCCACCCTTCAGACCGGCTCAGTGCAATCTCCTTATCAATTAAAAGCAGGCCTCTGACAGACCTTACCTGTAACCTGCAAGGCAATTTTTCAGCAGGAGATCCGGGCGTCAGCCTGTACTCAATACGCAGGTCATCCTTATCCTTTAATACATTTTTTTGTAATTTCAATCCCAGGGATGCTTCAATCCCATACATGGGATTAAATAATATTTTCCTATTCTGATTGGCAACCAGTCTCCCTTCTCCCGATTGCATCGAAGAAAATGTCGTAGCGCTAATCGTTGAGGCTTTATTTGATAACCCCTGACTTAAAGAAATTTGATATAAATTTACTGAAGACCCCCTTTCTTTAATTGAAATATCTATTTGATAGCCTGACTGATATACATCTCCTGAAACAAATTCAAATTCAGGAGGTGAAGTCATCGAACCTAAAGGAATTTCAGTATTATTACCTCTTAAAATTGTCACTTCATACTCTTTACTTGATCCGTCAGGAAGTACCTTTACTAAGTTAAGTTCCAGCTCTGAAGCCGATATTAAATCCCAGTCAGGTACAACATTCAGATTGTTTGAAAGGCCGGGGAAAAAAGCAAGAGCACCCTCATCTAAACCTGTTTCATTTATTGAAATCTTTATAATATCATCTTCCGATAGTCGTTTACTAATACAAATTATAATTAAAATTGTAATATATAATAACGCTTTTTTCACTGTTAAAATAATATGATTGAGTTAATAAAATAAGTCTCGTATAATAATCTTCCTCAAAGCTCCTAATCTTTAATTTTATAAATTAAATCCCATAAAACTCCCCAAAAAGCAGAATTATTAAAATTATTTACTACTGATATTTTCTTAAGAGATGATATACCTTGCAAACCACTTTTAAAGGATCTTTCCATTAAATGATATGATCGTGAAATCTGTCCTCCGAAAAGAAAACATTGGATTTGCCATTCATATAGAATGCTATATAAAGCTTCTGATAAAATTTTTCCGGCTTCCTTAAAAGTATCCAAGCACGCTTTGTCACCTTCGTTAGCCCACTTTCCAATATCAGAAACTTCAATTACTTTAATAAACTTCTTATTACTCAAATCCCCATATATTTTTAAAATTCCTCTTTTAGAAATATAATCTTCAAGAATTCCGTTCTTATAAGGCAATTTATATATTGAAATTGCAGGCCCCCCCTGTGAATTATATTGAATTTTACCATTTTGTGAAAAAGCAAATCCCAGGCCGGTCCCCAATGTTACCAAAGCCACATTATTATATCCCTGGGCATTCCCTTTCCAAAGTTCTCCTGCAAGGGTTGCATTTGCATCATGCATAAAACAAATAGGAATATCAGGTTGAACACCAGGCATATTATGAATAAGATCGGATAAGTTAAGCCCATATATAAAAGCAAATTTATGTCTCATTAAAGGAATACCCTTTTCGTAATCAAAGGGGCCGGGTGTAGCAATCCCGATTCCCCCCAAATCCGCACTTCTTTCTTTAATGTATTCCAACCCATGGGAAACAGTCTCCCGGTAGGCATTAATTATCTGTTCAGCAGGACCTTCCGACCAGGATCTTATTTTAAAGACTGAACCTTCTTTAATTTCACCATGTGCATTTAATAATGCGGATTTAAAATATGTTCCACCTGCATCAATTATCAGATATAACTTCTTTTTCAAATCCATCTTTTAACATTGTTTTATGAATACATACCGGTTGATTACCAAGGTTATGGATAATATATTTTCCCATATTTGCTGGAACGACTATAATATCAAGGTAATTCTGTGTAAAACTTAATTCAGGATTGTCAACTGAACTGACCACTGTTTTCTCTCCGTCTACCAACGCCAGTATATGAAACTTCCCCTTAGTATCGTCTTCAATCTTCATTTCAAACTCCAGTCTTCTAAGGCTAAAATACAACAGGTCATGCTCACCAACAATATATTCGGCCCAACTTTCACCGCTCCTTACCAGCCGGGGCTCCTGCACCAGGTTTTCTTTCACCCATCTGGCCCTGCGTTCCTTACGTAAATTTCTCTCCCCGTGATATGAGTGAATTGGACGCGGCTTACCGTCAAGGTCCGCCCTGAGATAATCATACAGCTTATATGTATATGATCCAACGGTAAGACTCCCTATCTCAAGCACAACCTGATTACGGCCAGATGAGTGTATTGTGCCTGCCGGTATCATAACCTGTATTCCCGGCCTTGACTCTATATGATTAATATATTTCCGGTAATCGACCGGGGTAAACTCCTTTTCAGATCTTTTTGCCTCACTTATGAATTCATCAACATCTGCATCTTCATTGAAACCAAGATATGTCTTTGCCCCGTGGCCTGTTGCAACAATATAGTAACTTTCATCCTGCCGGCCGTGCTCCCCGTAATTTTCGATATTATATTTATGATCAGAATGAAGCTGTACAGACATATTGCCGCTACTGTGCCAGGAATCATCATAATTGAACCTTATAGGAAAATAACCATCGAATTTCTTCACACATTCAGCCCCCATAAGCGCCTCACCCTCTTTTTGTACGAATGTAAAGTACGGGAATTCCAGCAAATGAGTACCGGCCTCAATAACAATACTAACCTCAAGCGGAATTAAATCAAACACCCATGCACAATTTCGCATATTGTCAGGCAGGTTACGGATCTTTTTAGTATAATATCCTCCCCATACTCCTTCATTATAAACCGGCTTACAGCGGAATGGATATTTAACCAGCTTAAACATAATTGAATTTAAAGTATCCTTTGGAAGTATTTTTAATTTATCAGGATCATTGCCTATAATATAAAAATCAATAGCATTTTTTCTTAATAGCTCCCACCTCAGATGTCCTGCGACTTCAAAATCAACATAATAACAACGTCGCATAAGTAACTTATACGGTTTTGTAATTTCATCACCGAGATTAGCAAACATTCCTTTTTTAGCTCTTAGAACAACCTCCTTAGGAGTTAAATCAACATAGCATAATAAATTATAGAACTGCCGAAATTTTTTAATGGAACATCCAAATCCTGACACAATATAAACTCCTTTCGACTTGCCATTAATAAATGTTTTTATTCCTTCTCCGAACTGTACTAATTTTTTATTGTCAAACAAATCCTCATAACTACCCTTGAACAATTTTCCGAAAAGCATAACAGGATCTTTGACCCTGTCTTCTTTCAGGTATTCATCAAGTTCATTTTCCAGTTTCTCTGGTGCTTTCAGAACATTCTTAAAATCGAATGTATTTATATTGACTGATTTTAATTTCAGCTCTTGTGAAACAAGGTTCACAATTTGCGTAAACCGTGCACCGATATATCCGTCTATAGCCAGTATGATTTTATCCCGACCTGCTTCCAGCTCATCTAATATTGATCTTGATATATATTTTGCCGATTCATTCGTCCCTGCAATAATGGAATTTATTTCCTCATCCGAAAGTTGTGGTCTGTTAACCGCACTCCAATCATCGTAAGGATGTGGATTAAACATAAAACTCATATCAATTTCTCCTTTCTTAATATTTTTATATTATACAATTTCATGGTATTCAAATCCCATAATTTTTGCTAATAAGAACAGTTCTTTACGATAATCGCCATCGACAATCGCAAAATGTTGTGTTGTGCCAATTTTTAGTACCCTTTCAAATAATTCTTTTACCGGAACAACCGGCCTGAATATACCATGAGAGTAGCTTGCCAGTATGTGTTCCCCTTCAAGAGAATCTACCAAAGTACACACTAATTTGTATGAACCATTATCTTCAGTTAATTGAGTCATCGTTTTTCTGCCAGGGGGGATACGATACCATGCAAAAGGTGCTCCTGCATATTTATAATTGGTTTTTGCAAACCTTACATCCCGGGCAATTTTTACACAATCCGTGAAAGCAGGATCATTATGATCATTAGGACCGGCATGTCCTCCGGCAAAAGTATTGTCTTCTGCTTCTATGTGGAAAGGCTCAATAAAATTGACATTTTTATCACTAATCAGCTTCATAATATATGTAATAATCCCCGCACCAACATCCGCTTCGGGAACCATAACTGAAATATTATTATTTAATGAAGGATGATAAAAACCGGGGCGAAGCCCTATAAGTTTAAACATCGCAGGATCAACATCATTAAAAACCAAAATATCAATCCCTAACTGCTCTGTTAATTTTGCCATACCAAGAGACGCTTGTACCGACGGAGTAAATTTATCAGGCTCAACATCTTCCATTACATGGTATCTTGAAGTCAACTCATTTTGATATTTTTTAATTTCTGCGTCAGGCACTTGTGCAACCTGATCAGCAAGTGTTGAATAGGAGATAAAATGAATTTCAGGTCCAATCCTGGCAAAAAGGTTATATGGATCAACATAGGTGGACCACATTAATTCATTATAACTCGCAAGCAAGCCTACAGTTGACTGATGGAGGATTGCTCTTGCCTTGGCTGCCCGTGAAAAACTAATAATTTCCTCCGTTACCTCCTCCCTGTTTCCCATGATTATGTGAACTTTACCACGATTCAGCCTTGGAATGGAGCCAGCTGCTTCCAAAGAACCAACCAAAGTGCCAGAACAGAGAAAATCAATAAAATCATTTTCTTCCAGAGAACTTTTAAAGGTCATCCTTTCCTTAACAGGATTTACAAAAATAATAGGCACCTCCGGCATGTCTCTTAAAAACCTTATCCATGCAAAATCTTCTGACCACGATAAAAACTCCGTAATCACAAAATCTACCTCTTCCGTGAAAAACATATTTATAGCTTGTCGCATCTCATCCTTTTCATATACAATATCCGGATATATTATTTCCATGGACCCTTCCAGACCATCTAATATTTCCTTTGTTTTAACTGACTGCCTATCACTATAGGTACCTCTTTCAAGTCCTTCTCCTAAATTCCTAAAACGAGGAGAGGCAATCAATAAAAGTCCTGCCTTCGCCTTTTTAAACTTCTTATTATTCATATTTTATCATGTAATTTCATTAGTTCCAATTCTCCTAAATAATAACCCGATTCATCAAAAATCACTGTTGATAAACAATACTTATTATTAAAAACCAATTTGTTTTTATAATTTAACTTTACATTTATACCGAGTAAAGGGCTAACTTTCTTCTCAAATAATATTTCCCCATTCTCAGCTTGTGAAACATGCCTGGCCATAATTTTTATAGTTCCCTCATTGAAAACTCCATATTTTGCTTCAATAAAAATATTATCTCCTTTTGTTTTCATACTTAACGGTTGAGCAATAATTCCTAATTCGCTAATATCTTTAACCGTCTCAGTGTCTGGTGGTATAGTAGAACAAAACATTCTGTACTTAAAATGAATGCTTTCCGCAGGTTTGATTTCCTGTAAAGGAGAAAGTATTTCCATTTCTATATAGGGCGGGTTCAGACGTTTATCATTTTTGAACTCAAGGACCCTGTTTCTTGAATAAATAATCCCTCTTCCCTGTGTCCAAATTTGGGCAGATGTATTCTCAGGGTAAAATTCATTTTCTTGATAGTCA
Source organism: uncultured Prolixibacteraceae bacterium (assembly GCA_964495655.1). GTDB lineage: Bacteria > Bacteroidota > Bacteroidia > Bacteroidales > Prolixibacteraceae > JAAYJR01. The sequence continues at coordinate 7,592 of CAZBWK010000089.1, forward strand.
AATGATAGTATAAATATTTTACCTGATTGCAAATCCAGAAATGCCATCCATCCTGACTTTGTGTCTAAACCTACTTTACCTACCAAGTATTTATAATTTACAATAAGATTTCCATATATATCAATGCTATTTTGAGGGTTATTTACCAATCCATGCATTACTTTAAACCCTTTTTCAAATTTACTTGCAGAGTTAATGGGACATATAATCCTATATCTTTCATAAATATCATCCCCCTGTGTATTCATTTGTAGAACAGGCCAGACAGACCATTTTTTTATCTCACTGTTTCTGTTGAGGAATGCAGCAATGACTTTAACCACAGATCGGTTATTTGGCATAAATACCTCTTTTGTAATCTGCAATCCGGTTCGTTTATCAAAAGGACTGGAAACTGTTAATCTTTTTCCATTCTCAGAGGTGAAGATATTGTCTGCAGAATATATACCACTATCGAGTATTGGGTCTGGCGGACCAGGCCATTTTTGTGAAGAATCCCATCCTTGAGGTGCCGGCCATATTTTCTCTCCTCCAAAGTTCAGCCATGTCCCATTCTTCCCTAAACGGGTCTCATCAGGCTCCATACCTAATAATAAAGGATTGTTGAATAAAAATTCATACCCCTTCATATCAATTTGAATAATCCGACCACCCAATTGAGGAACAATAAAAAGTTTTATCCAATTGTTACTTAAAATCCGGACATTCCAACCTTTATATTTTTTTTTACCTTGTTCCATCTAGCCTTGTGACTGAAGAGCCTTTTTATAGTCCTTTTTAAAATAATACTTAAAGGAAACTGTTAAAATAATGGCGGCTATTATCCAGAATATTCCTAAAACAGTAATTCCAAAAGATAGATCGAAAAATGATTTCATATATGCTAAAAAAAGTGGAGACAGTGATCCGATTCCAAAACCGCACATTATCATCGCCCCGGAAACTGACGAATGATATTTTTCCGGAATTACATCATATAAAATTGCATAAGTATTTGCATCAAAAAATGCACGCCCAAAACCGAATCCCGCAAACCCAAAATAAATAATAGGTAGAATCATGGAATTACCCATTAAAAATATAAATGGGGCTGATACTAATAAACCCATCCCTTGCAATAATAATCTCCTGGATGGATCTTTTTTGGCAGATAAATCTGAAAATCTACCAGCAAATAATATCCCAATAAATGCAAATAAATGAGTATAGAACATTGAATGAAATCCTGCCTGTGCAAGGCTCATATTAAAATTCTCATAAAGATAAGTTGGCATCCATGTAAGATAACCAGTCAACACAAAAATGAAAATACTAAAAGCAATAGCCAGAAACAATGCTGAAGGTGTAGTAAAAAGGACTCGAAAACCATCAAAAAATCCAACTTTCTCAATTCCGATAAAATCTTCTGCATTTTTTAATGTTACATCTTTATTACCAGTATCTTCTTTCTTGTCCTTTAACCTAAACAACATTACTAATCCATTAATTATACCAAAAGCGCCAAATGAATAAAAAACAGTTCTCCAACCCCAGCGATCACCAATATAACCAGCCATAAAACCGGCTAAAATCATTCCACTGTAATAAGCTGTTTGAAGAATTGAAAATGCTGTGGAACGTGTCTCTTTATGATAACTTCCAAGCATTGCGGCGTGCGGAGCACCGAAAAAAGATTCACCTGCACTTGTAGAACACCGGAACAGTATTAATAATAAAAAGCCTGTACTTAATCCTGTCATCATCGTAGCTGTACTCCAATATAGAATACTTATCGTAAGAATCCATTTGCGGCTGACGATATCCCCTAAATATCCAGCCAGCGGCACAAATAATGCAAAAACCAAGTTGAACGAAGTAGCAATAATGCCAATTTGAATATCTGTTACCTGTAAATCCTCTCTTATCAATGGTATCACTACGTTAAAGGCTTGTCGATCAGTTTGATTATTAAAAAAAGCCCACCATAAAAGTGCTAAAACTTCCCATTTATACGCGAATCTTAATTTCATACTAAAATATTTTCCATGACAGCTGTTTCCAAATAATTGATATACTGTTTAATTAATTAATTTATAAATATAGTAGTTAAAAGACGTGTGAATATCTCACACTCAAGAGCAGTCTTCTTATTGCCTTCACCACTTATCGCAGCAATAACGATCTTTTTGTCAACATTGACATTGCCTCCTGAAACTATCTTATTTAATAATACTTATAACATCAATATTCTTCTAAAAAGCACAATGATTACTCAATAATTTCCTTTGTATGAACTCTTAAATCATTATACAGGCGCTTAATAGAATAATGAAAAGTATAGTTCTTATTTTTGATGTTACAAGTACGATATTATGTATAAAGTTAAAATACTTAATTTTCTGTTTATAAGTTTATTTATTTATTTTTTACTTCTCTTTTTATTTAAAAATGTTTTTTAATACTTAAAAGTATATTAGTTTATTTTGTTCATTTATTTTTTATTTTTTTGATTGTATATTGAACCGGAGATAAATTCTCCTTCTGTGCACTATTAAAGGTTTTAAATTCTTCAAGAGTTTCATGAAGGGCATAACATGCATCTTGGTAAGTCAGTCCGCATATCTCGGAAATCAATCGAATGCCCCTGTCCCTTAGTTTTTTATTCGAAACCTCAACCCAACTCATCCAATTGCTTGTTATACGTCCCATTAAAGCCATGGTACCTGTTGAAATTGTATTTAATACAAGTTTAACTGCCATATGCTCCATAATATTCAAAACTGACGTAACAGGTGAACAGAATATTCTATAATCAACTGTTTCACCACTATCTCCAATAACTAATGAAATTTTGCTTTGAAAATCAGAAGCCTGTTTATTAAATGCATCATAATATCCTCCATAATCATTATTATCGAATTCTGAACTTCCCAAGATATTAACAGCCATATTTGGTGTTTGGAAAAAACGCGATTCATCTCTCTCATTTCCAATATGAAATTTTAATAATTGTGTTTTATCCAATAATGGGGGATTTGATGCAAGTGGTGATGAAACACTCATTTTATGATAGAGATCACTCTTCCATTCAAGACATCTTGGAGGTCTTCCAAGTACATACTCCCATGCTTCAGGAGTTGGATAAAGAGGACTCTTGACAAATGCCCAGGAGGGAGAGGATAATTCGTCATCAAATTTTTTAAATGGAGGTAAAAGAAAAGTCGGAGCCCTTTCAGTAGTATCTGTAAAAATATCTAACAGATAATTATTGGCAAAATATGTAACAAGTCCCTTCTTTTGGTAAATATATTTTTCTAATTCGATATATTCTGCCAACTTTTGTGTATTTACAGGATCAAGCAATTCATTTAATAAATGATCAAAAGCTAAAGAATAATCAACGTCTTTAACACACAGCATTTCCAATTGGAATTCAGAAAGTTCATCTTTCAATATAGTGCTAAGAATATTTTCGAGGGCAGCACCTGCAATCAATTGTTCCGATGTTGTTGCCTGCATTCTTGTGGAACCTGCAACAGCCATAGGTCCACAATATAAATCTAATACTATTACTCTGGGATCATTAATGGCTTTTCGTGAACGTTCAATATATTTAGACAAAATATCGGCAGGATTATTGAAAATTAAAAAAATTTTTGCACCCCGGTCGGCTGATTCTTCAACGGTTCCAAGGACAGATGATGTCTCACCTCCTTCAGTAATCGCAATTAAGACATCATCTTGTAAAATATCCATCTCCCTAACTTGCTGTTTTCCAAACTCAATATAATCTTCAAAAAATTCCACAGAACGTATAAGTGCATAATCTCCGCCTGTCATTATACTAAATACTTTATTCTCATACTTCTTTGTTTTATTATAAATTTCTGGAAAAGTGAATTGTAAATTTTTAAAAAAATGACGCCACATTGATTCTAAAAGGATACTAAGACGTCCTGTTGCACCACATCCTGAAAAAACGATTTTCTTACCTTCCCTGATCGCTTTAATACCAGCCTTTGTCAATGCATTAAATTCTTTCCCACCTAAAATATTTTTAGCCATTATTTGAACATCTTTGTCAACTGACAACAACATCATAACCCCCTCAGAAGTATCATTAGCAAACTTGAGATCAAGATTCTGAGTTTTAGGATTTGATTGCTCTGTTGGCAATACTCCAAGATGAAATTGTGTTTCATTATATAAAAAGTTCTCTGCTTCTAATTGTGCTTTTGTCTTCATTTTAACACCTCCTGATTTTTTGTCAATTACTCCATTTAAAAAACTATTTTTAGCAAACATCTTTTACTTACATAATAGTCTTATCAATAATAAGCAACTATAGATGTTTTATTCTCGGATGGATAAATATTTATAACTTCTCCTTCAAATTCCTTCCACCTTTTACCATTTAACTCAACTTTTTTTATCTTTTTGTTTTCAGGGTGACGTAATTTCAACCTAACAAAAGAAGGAGCCATTTTATAAGATGCAGTGAGTTCCGTTTTTATTTTACCTTCTGACACATCAGATTCAATACAAAAACCAATTGGTCCAAAATAAGTCTGAGCTTTTTCTACACTTATCTTCTTACCGTCTTCAAGCCATTTTCTAGGTATGCCATATGCTATCCACAACTCGTTTTTTTCCTCTTTTATAAGCATCTTATTTAATAGCCTTATCATTTCTGAGTTAGAATGCAGATGAGGTTGAAACCTAGATGCCCAGTGAGTTCCTTCAAGCTTATAGTAATGTGATGTCCCTGTTAAAATGGACCAATGTTCATTCGTTGAATATGTTTCTCTAGACATGCCATAAGTAATTAATCCATAGAATGTTAGAAGAAATTTTTCAATTTCATCTAACCTGAGATTAGTTATAGCATATCCAGCAGAAAAATGAGGATCAAACTCACCAAAGGGTCGCCAACGAGTCATTCCCAAAACTAATCCATCCCGTTTCTCTATAAAATTTGGAATCCATTTTATCTTTTCATCATTAATATCAAAAATTTCAGATTCCAGCATTCTGGGAGCGAGAATGTTATAATAAAGAGATAAAGTGCTTTCTTGTAAACTTTTAAACGGGTTTGTATTTGTGACAACCATAGGAAGAAAAGTAACATCGCTTTCTTTTATTCTTGCCTTTTCCATAGAAATAAATATATCATTTCTGTACTCCTCTGCCTCCTGTTTCAACCTGATACTTTCATTCAGATATTCACCTCCATATTCTTCAAGAGCAAGTGAAGCTTGTTTTAATCCAGCCCAACACCATGCATTACCCAAATATTCTTGATCTTCGGTAGAATTACCAACATTATCAACACAATATCTGAATTTTGGGAGCAGTCCGTATGTGACAGGCCTCTTTCCGTTTATCATAACTTTATTTTTTATACGTTCCTCTATTACCCAGTCGCAAGCCTCAATTATTTGAGGAATAACTGTTTTAAACCAATCACGTTCCCCACTAACTCTATAAAGCTGAGACATTGTGTAAATGATGCTTCCATTTTGATGAGGAATTATATCACCTTTACCTGAAAAAGCACCGTTTGGTTTTTGAAGTTTAATAAATAAATTTGCACATTTTTTTGCTTCTTCAAAATATCCTCGTGTTGTTAATGTATTCATATACATTGAGGCAGCAAAGCCAAAAACATTTTCATATCCGAAAAAAGGAGCGTCATGTACTTCGAAATAATTACGGCTTTTATCTTCCTCGGCCAGCAAAAAATTATTGATAAGCCAAGTTTTATAAGCATTGCATACAATCTCTTCGGGAACGTCTACCTCCATACCTCTTGCAATAATACCTTCCCAGAATATTTTTGTATTTTCTAAAGCATCACTAAAAATAGGATATGAAAATACTTCACTGTCTTTATCAGGAATAGGTAAGTGAGGAAAATAAAAAAAGAATTCTCGTTCTTCAGCTTCTTTTAAATTTATGTCATAATAAAGATTACTTGATTCCAATATAGCATCTGATTGTCCTGCCCAAAAAATACAGTTATCATTCTCATCAAATATTTTATTATCTAACAAAGTAAGTTTATTTTTATATGGGACCTCTTGTTGATCTATAACCTGATTTATGCATATTGATATCTTGGTTTCTTTGGTTGTACCAGATAAGTTTTTTACTTTCATTTTGATATATGCAACCTGACGGGTTTCAGTTGAAAAATCTTTTGAGTAAGATAAAACCGTCTGCTCATAGATAAATCCGTCATGTTCATAACTGGTAACCACAACAGGTAAATACTTATCAATAAGGAAATGATTTATTTTATTTTCATTTTCTTTTCCAAATTGAGATAAAGATTTTCCTACTTTAAATGAGATGTGTAATGGCATACAAATAATAGACCCGTCCCAAGTTACAATATACTTACCCATATGTTCTTTAACTCCGACAATAGTTGAAGGATATTTCATTTTGGGAAAAATGTCAATAACACTTTCAAATGATGGATCCATGCCATCTTTCATTTGTTCTTTTAACATAATCAGTTTATCTTGAGAATCTTTGGAAAGATTCTCGAATAAATCCTCTGATATTATAAAACCAGGTAATTTTTCATTATTATTATTATTTAATTGTTCTCTACAATTGGTATGTATAAATAACACATTAAACAATAATATTACTAGCAATACTGAAGCAAATCGAATTTTGGATTTCATTTTCATTACATTTTGATATTAAATATTATAATTCTATATTTTGGTTTAAATAATAGTCAATTTATTAACTTTACCCTAGTCCACTGATAAACGTACAATACACCATTCTGTTGATTTATAATTATTATAACATCTAGGATAAGTAAGTATGATATTATTCGTCACTCGATCCTCAATAATTGTAAAATGCGAAATATCCAATTTTCTATTTAATGTTTGATCTTTATTATTATAAGTATCAACAATAAAAAGACTTGAATGTATTATGGAAAAATCATTAATATCTAATTCACCAATAACTAAAGGCCACCGAGGTGAATTTGCCCTGCAATTCTCTTCCGAGATGTTTCCGACCCAGAATATTCGACCAGTTGAATGCTTAAAAAAAGTTGACATAGAAGCAGGTGAAAAAAAGTTTTCTCCATTATCAAACTTCAGTGGCTTAGGTTCAGACCATGACAAACCGTCATCTTTAGAAATCGCATACCATTTATAGCTTGGTATTAAATAATCCGGATCTTGCTTATGACCGTTACTTGCACGCATCACCATCATAATACTGCCATTATCTAATTGTACTAATGTTGGTTCACATAATCCTCTGGTAGTCCATTTTTTATCCCCAATAATTCTCTCAGATATCTTCCACGATAACCTGTGATTTTTTATCCAGGTACCAATTAATACTAATACCTCAAATATTCCTGGCGAAATTACTTTTCCATCCGTTCCTATCATGGGCAACTGTGCACCAATTAATATTTTTCCACTTTTTGTAATAATTGGCGCAGATCCTTTATCCCCCAAATAAATAGGATTGGCAGAATTAAAATCATTATTACTGGAATTTTGCACTGCAAAAGTCCCTTCTTTAATAATTGGTTCATCTACAAGCCAACTTTCTCCTGAGTCAACAGAAGTCCTATATCGGATATAATGCATATGATATACATTTGTAGGTTCATGAACTTTTGGATCCAATCCCGGAGTATCTAAAGAATTAATAAAACTAACTATCCAGCCTGTATTCGGATCAAGAATTGCCGTTACAGGAGTTCTTCGGTAACCATGAGGCAATTCTGCTAAAAAGTCAGGTTTCACTGGATATAAAATCCAACTTTTACCATTGTCTTCAGAAAATTTATTTGTTGATCGTAAGCAGGTTCCGGAATTATTAACATATATTGAGTTATAAAAGCCAGGCTTATCAGTGAATGCATACATTTCAGGAATTTCGTGTGACTTTTCAAGAGAGATTACAGTGAAAATTGGACTCCTGGTTTTCTCTGTATTTGTGGCTAACGCAGTAAAAGACAAAATCAAGTATAAAAATATAACAAATATTATTATAAGGTCTTTTCTTTGTAGTTGACAATTTGATATTGCTATTTCAGAATCAATGTGCCCATTCATAATGCCTAATCTTTATTTAAATAATAATTGTACTTCTGAAATTCATATACTAAGTATATGATAAATAAAAGAATAATAAGATTTTTGAATCATCATTATAAATAAATCGCTATTATTTAGATGTATACTGTCCATAATACATTTTTATCTCATTTTACATAAAATCCTTTTCAAATAATTTTAGTCCTAAATTTCCCTGAAATGATGTTTTTATCCATAGTTCTCCGGGCTTTGCTTCAATTATATATGGATAAGCCAATTGACTTTTTTTATCCATTGTTCTAGCTATAACAACCGGCTTGCTCCAACTTTTCCCATTATCATCAGAAAACATAATCGAAAGCTCTTGTCTATGAAAACTTACCGGAACCTCTGAAAAATTAGCATCCCCTCCGATCAAACGACATTCTGTTACTCCTTCCGGATAATAGCGGTTCCAAACTAAAACAAGTCGTCCGCTCAACATACGTGAAAGTATACCTGGTGCAGTACTCGCATCTATTTCCGTAGGATTATAATGATTCCATGTCAAACCTTCATCCTCTGAATAAATTTCCCAAAATTTTCCCCAATTTGTACGTAATAGCATCCATAGACGTCCATCACTAAGTTGCTCTAAAGTCGATTCCATTACCCCACTATGATGACCTATTCCGCCTAAATCAATTATATTGCTGCGTATCCAACTTTTCCCTTCATCCTTTGAAGTATAAGTAACAACAGCATTACGCCCGGGATTATGCAAAAACATCATTGAAGTAAATACTATATTACCATCCTGTGTTTCAATAATATCCCTAATTGCTCCAGTCCAATCATTATGAAGTTTTTTCAAATCAGTCCATGTTTTACCTCCATCCAGACTACGAACAGCATAAGTAGGATAAGATGGATCATTTGATGTATCATGTGTATTTTTATCCCATATAAATTCAGATCTTTCCTTATGATTCATAAAGGGTAGAATTATAACTCCGCTTTGAGTTCGTAGCAGAGCACCAGTAGTAATCTCAAATTTTGAAGTATCAAACTCATTTTCATTTGCAACTATAGGATACTCTATCCATGTACCACCTTGGTCCTTTGAAATACAACATCTACTAAAATTTTCGACTGCAAGGATACTACTATCAGCTAAATGAATAAAAGGTCCCTTCTTAAGACCTTGAAGTTCTATAGCATCTTTATGAATCCAACAACCTGTAGAGGAAATATAACCTGAAAATTTATCCTGATTTTGTCCTGAAATCTCAGAATAAAAGAAATTAAAAAATAGGACCTCCATTACTATCCATAAAAAATATATTCGTTTCATTTTCTATAATATTTTGAATAAATTATTTCTTTAAAATATTTATCATAAAACAAATCTTAATATGATTAATTCTTAAGATATTAATATACATTTACATATACTGTAATTATCCTATCTGTTTTGGAAATTCATCATATCAATCTTGCAAATCCGCTGTTTGCGGTCATATTTTCCGGTAATCTGCCGGCAGCG
>CAZBWK010000090.1:0-16717 GCA_964495655.1 uncultured Prolixibacteraceae bacterium
TAATCATATTTTTTTGTGTTATTTTTTGATTAAAAAAGAACATGTTCGTTTCATCCGTTTATAATTATGGTTTTTAATATAAAGATAATCATTATGGAGTTCACAAGATAAAATTTGATTTAAAAATGGTTAATTGCTCTTTACTTCTGAACTTTAAAGACTAAAAGTTGTAAATTTGTTGTTTATATTAATCAAGAGGTTTATGGATATTCAGGGTATAAAGCAAAGATTTGAGATTATTGGTAATTCACCCGGTCTTAACAGGGCCATTGAAGTAGCAGTGCAGGTGGCTCCTACCGATCTGTCAGTGCTGATTACCGGGGAGAGTGGAACAGGAAAGGAGATCTTCCCCCAGATAATCCATCAGTATTCTGCACGAAAGCATGGCAGGTATATTGCAGTCAACTGCGGCGCTATCCCTGAAGGAACAATAGACTCTGAACTTTTCGGACATGAAAAGGGCGCTTTTACAGGCGCATTATCAGACAGAAAGGGTTATTTTCAGGAGGCCGACGGAGGTACTATATTCCTGGATGAGATTGGAGAATTACCTCTGTCAACCCAGGTCAGGCTGTTACGGGTTCTTGAAAGCGGCGAATTCATTAAGGTGGGTTCATCTAAAGTGATTAAAACCAATGTCAGGGTTATTGCTGCTTCCAACGTCAATATCCCACGGGCAATCGAAGAAGGAAAATTCAGGGAAGACCTCTACTACCGTCTCAACACAGTACCCATAAATATTCTTCCACTTCGTCAGCGCCCTGATGATATATATCTGTTATTCAGAAAGTTCGCCCGCGATTTTGCAGATAAATACAGAATGCCGCCTGTCAGACTCGACGAGGAAGCAAAAATATTGCTTATCAATTATCGATGGCCCGGTAATGTGAGGCAATTAAAAAATATTACCGAACAGATCTCAATTATCGAAAAGAACAGGGAACTCACTGCTGATATTTTGCGTAATTATCTGCCTGCCTTATTTGCTCAAAATCTGCCTGCTGTTTTCTCGTCACGGTCGGAGGGAGCTTTCACTAATGAAAGGGAAATATTGTACAAGGTTCTCTTTGATATGAAGCGTGACATGCATGATCTTAAAAAGCTCGTGCTTGACCTGATGGAGAATAATGATACCAGTGTGTCGGGCGAAAGGGCAAGGATCATTCAAAATCTTTATGAGGATGAAAAGATAGCTCAGCCGACAGCAGGGGATCAGGGCGCCAAACCATTTCAGCTTCATCATATAAGAAAAGATAATATTCTGGATACAGAGGAAGTGGTGGAAGAATCGTTATCATTGGAAGACAAAGAGGTTGAGTTAATTGAGAAAGCTTTGGAGAAGCATAACGGAAAAAGGAAGTATGCAGCCGAAGAACTGGGAATTTCAGAACGTACCCTCTATCGTAAGATAAAAGAGTACAATATTAACCGTTGAGATATGCAAAGAAAGTATAGTGTTATATTTTTTTACTTTTTGTTGTTGTTAGCCGTCAGCACGGCTGATTCATGTAAAGTCTCCTATTCCTTTACGGGAGCAAATATTTCTCCGGATGTAAAAACATTCTCGGTCTATTATTTTCCTAACCGTGCCAGGCTGGTTAATCCTTCGCTCAGTCAGATGTTTACCGAAGCTATGAGGGAAAGGCTTCAGCGACAAACCTCATTAAATGAAATGGCCGAAAACGGAGACCTCATTTTTGAAGGTCAGATCACCGGTTATGATGTCAGGCCTATGTCGATACAAAAAGAAGATATGGCGGCCCTTAACCGTTTGTCAATAAGTATTAATGTTAAATACACCAACAACAAAGACACTGACCAGAGTATCGAAAGGACTTTTTCTGCATTTGAAGATTTTGACAGTACCAGTTCTTTAAGTGATGTTGAAGACGGACTTGTACCGGAGATCATTAATAAGTTAACTGAGGATATTTTTAATGCAACTCTTGCCAATTGGTGATATGGATAAAGAAAATTTTTACAGACTGTTGGAGAATAATTTACTGTTGAACAATGATACCCTCCCGGAAATCAGGTTGTTAACAGAACAGTATCCCTGTTTCCATGCTGCATGGATACTGCTGATAAAAAATCTTCAGCAAACAGGAGATCAGGAGCTGGAAAATTGTATCAGAAATAGTGCAATAAAGATCCCGGATAGAAAAATATTGTATAATTTTCTGTTTGCCAACACACAGAATGAAGCTTCCGGTTATTATATTGAGCAGACCGAAACTGTTATGAATTCTTCTATTGATGAGGGAAAGGAACGAGAGGGGAACCGGCTGATAGATAAATTCCTGTCAGGGGATGCAGGGCCAATAAGGATTGAAAAAGATTATGAAACAGAGGCCGGGCCTGATAATGAAGTGGTTTCAAGATCTTTAGCCGAATCTGACGAGTTGATCACGGAAACTCTGGCGAATATTTATGCTGAACAAAAAAAATATGATAAAGCGCTGGATGCTTTCAAAAAATTAAGCTTGAAATATCCGGAAAAAAGTGTTTACTTTGCAGCCCGTATTAAAGAAATAGAAAAATATTTAAAATAGATGTGAGATGTATACTCTAATCACAGTTTTGATTTTTATTGTTTGTGTCCTTTTGATCCTTATAGTATTGGTGCAGAACTCAAAAGGAGGTGGTTTAGCAAGCAATTTTCAGTCATCGAACCAGGTTATGGGAGTACGTAAAACCACAGATTTCCTGGAAAAGACCACATGGATACTTGCAGGTTCTCTGTTGTTTCTTTCAGTGCTGGGTACAGCCTTTATACCACGTGAACAAATTATGCAGGATCAGTCAAGGGTAAGAGACCAGATTGAAAATGCAATTGATCCTACACAAGTTCCTAGCTTTCCGACAACTGTTCCTGAACCGAATGTTGATGAGAACATGCCGGAACAGGGGAATGAAGCTGTACCAGAGAGTGACGGACAGTAACGGGGGTTGTTGCTCAGGAAATCATTTTTATAATTTCATCCAGATCTGTATCCGGATTGCTAATCCGGAATTTTGCCTTTGTGTAAAATTTATTCCTCTGTTCAAGAGAGCTCTTGATATATTCAATTAACTCCTGTTGTGATTTGCCTTTTATCAGCGGGCGGTCTGTTTTGGATTTCATAAGCCTGCCGGCAAGTATATCAGCATCTATATCAAGATAAATAGTTTTTCCCGTGCGGTTCATCAGGTCAATATTGTCAAAAAAGCATGGCGCACCCCCCCCTGTGGCTATTACCACACCAGAAAATTGTGAAAGCTCCTCCAGCGCCTTTCTCTCCCTGATGCGGAACTCTGCTTCACCATCTTCTGCAAATATCTGCGGGACGGTCTTGCAGTTTCTTTTCTCAATGTAACTGTCCATGTCTATGAACTGCAATCCCGCATGCCTGGCAAGCTTTTTCCCCAGAGTTGACTTTCCGCAACCCATGAATCCTATCAGATATATTCTCATTACATCAAATATTTCTAGAACAATGACATCTGGTTTGGATCATCCTCCTTGTCCGGCCTCTTTATCTCAAAAGGAATATCATCAAAATTGGTATCCTTCTCTTCATTGTCCGGTTTTTTATCTTCATCTTTTATCTCAGGCTCCAATTCCCGGATATTGTCAATATGATAGTTCGATAATCTTTTCCCTTTTGCCTTCCACGATTTTACCCCGATAAACTCAGCAACCTCTATGATCTCATTTTCCCTGTCAGAGTTCTTGCCGCCAAATTCAATCTCCAGCCTGGGGTAACGTACCCAGGTAACATTTACCAGCTTGTTTTGGGAATTATCTCCGATGAACCGCAGACGCCTCCCTTCAACTTCATCTATCTCAAAACGTTTAACATAGTAATACTCCAGCTCTGCATCATAATAAACTGCCGAGAGTACTTTTTTATTGTCGAATTTTTCTATTGTAAGGATGTCAGGTTCGAAATGATTGCTCAGATCAAAATTATAAATCTGTAATTCTCCGTTTTTGTATATCACTAAGATTTTATCTTCGCCGGCAAATTCTCCCAGATATCTTCCGCGGTTATCTGCATTAAGCCGGAGTACGTCTTCATCAAACCATATTTTCCTTCCTCCCAGGGTAGATATTCCTTTTTCTTTGAGTGTGATCTTATAAACTTCGTGTTTTGTGAGAATGTTACCCATCGACTGGCGCATTTTAATTGCCAGCTCACCCAAATCTACTTCAAAGGCCAGTTTTTTAAGCCTTGTTTTGGGTTTGAGCAGGATCTTCAGCACTTCAGCTTCTCCGTTTGAGTTAGCTGAGAAATAGATTACTTTTGACTTAGGGGTTCCTTTTGTCAGGTCATACTCCTTATCCCTGGTTACGCCGGTTACGGGGAAACGCTTCATATAAGAATAGCCGGTATCGCCGTCACGGTATACCACATTATAGATGGTACGTTTGTCATTCTTTTTAAATACAGCAATAAATAACGGATTTCTGCCAATGAATGCCTTTTCGCTGACCTTTGTGACAAAATATTTTCCATCCCTGTGGAAAACAATTATTTCATCAATGTCTGAGCAGTCGCATACATATTCATCTTTTTTTAGTCCTGTACCCATGAAGCCTTCTTTCCTGTCAACATACAGTTTTTCATTTCTGACCACCACTTTGGCGGCAACAATATTGTCAAAGCTTCTTATTTTTGTTTTGCGTTCCCTGCCTTTGCCATATTTATCTTTAATATGGCTGAACCATTTTATTGTATATGCAACTATATTTTCAATGTTATGAACGATTTCTTCTATCTCTTCTTCGATTGCAAGAATATTTTCATCGGCTTTGGCTGTATTGAATTTGAGTATCCGAGCCATACGGATCTCCATCAGTTTTAAGATATCATCACGGGTAATATCTCTTTTAAAACGGGATTTCCAGGGATCGAATCTGTGATCGATATGTTCAACTGCCTGGTTCATGTTTTCTGCATCTTCGAATTTTTTGTCTTTATACATTCTCTCCCCGATAAATATTTTTTCGAGGGTTGCGAAATGCCATGCCTCCTCCAGTTCATTTTTCTTGATTTGCAGCTCTTCTCTCAATAACCAGAGTGACTTATCGGTCGATTTTTTCAGAATATCCTTTACTCCGATAAATATGGGTTTGTCATTTTCAATTATGCATGCATTTGGCGAGATTGATACCTCGCAATCGGTAAATGCATACAACGCATCAATTGTTTTATCGGATGATACACCGGGAGCCAGGTGTATCAGTATCTCAACATTCTCGGCGGTGTTGTCATCTATTTTTTTGATTTTTATCTTGCCTTTGTCATTGGCTTTAATGATCGATTCGATAACATTGGTAGTTGTCTTTCCAAAGGGGATTTCAATGATCGCCAGTGTTTTATTGTCTCTTTTCTCAACCTTTGCTCTCACTTTGACAGTCCCTCCACGCAATCCGTCATTATACCTGCTGAAATCAGCCAGGCCGCCGGTTGGGAAATCGGGGAATATCTCAAAATCTTTCCCCTTTAGGTAGGCAATTGATGCATCGATCAACTCAACGAAATTGTGAGGCAAAACTTTTGATGCCAGTCCGACGGCAATCCCGTCAACACCCTGTGCCAGGAGAAGCGGGAACTTAACCGGCAGGGTTACCGGTTCTTTTTTACGCCCGTCGTAAGAGAGTTTCCATTCAGTTGTTTTGGGATTGAAAACCACCTCGAGCGCAAACTTTGACAGCCGTGCCTCAATATACCTGGGCGCAGCTGACCCGTCACCTGTAAGAATATTACCCCAGTTGCCCTGAGTGTCGATGAGTAAGTTTTTTTGTCCCAGTTGGACTATTGCATCTCCAATGGATGCATCCCCATGGGGATGGTATTGCATTGTCTGACCGATAATATTGGCAACCTTGTTATAACGGCCGTCATCCATCTCACGCATAGCGTGCATTATCCTTCTCTGAACAGGCTTCAGTCCGTCATCTACATACGGAACAGCCCTCTCCAGGATTACATAAGAGGCATAGTCCATAAACCAGTTCCTGTACATACCGGGAAGGTAAGTTATCTCCCTTCTGATATCTTCGGAACCCTGATCCGGGATCAGTTCGTCTGAATAATTTTCTTCTGTCATGCTGCCTATTCTGTTACCTCTCTTGTCACTAATTTTTATATTGAGCCGCCATTATGCTGTACTGCAATCAGGCATTATCAGCAATAACCGCTTCATCTTTTTCTACATATAGATTTTCAATTATGAAATCCTGCCGTTCAGATGTGTTTTTCCCCATATAAAATTCCAGCATCTGTGATAAAGATTCATGTTTCTTCAACAATACCGGATCTAAACGTATATCCTTGCCAATGAAATGCTTGAACTCATCCGGGGAGATCTCTCCCAGTCCTTTGAACCTGGTTATTTCAGCCTTGCCCCTGAGTTTTTTTATAGCCTGCCTTCTCTCATCATCTGTGTAACAATAGTATGTTTTTTGTTTGTTCCTGACCCTGAAAAGAGGGGTTTGAAGAATGAAAACATGCCCTTTTCTGATAAGTTCAGGAAAGAACTGCAGAAAAAATGTAATAAGCAGTAATCTGATGTGCATGCCGTCCACATCTGCATCTGTTGCTATTATTATACGGTTATATCGCAGGTCTTCAATGTTTTCTTCAATATTAAGTGCAGCCTGTAAAAGATGAAACTCTTCATTTTCATAGACCACCTTTTTTGTTAGTCCGTAAGTGTTAAGCGGCTTGCCTCTGAGGCTGAACACAGCTTGTGTGCCAACATCCCTCGACTTGGTAATGGATCCGCTGGCAGAATCGCCCTCTGTAATAAAAATACTTGACTCCTCTGCCCTTACATCGTTTGTGTTGAAATGTATACGGCAGTCACGAAGCTTTTTATTATGCAGGCTTACTTTTTTGGTGCGCTGTTTTGCCAGCTTTTGGATCCCAGAAATAGCTTTCCTTTCCCTCTCAGATTCTACTATACGTTTGAGGAGAATTTCTGCGGTCTCCTGGTTTTTATGGAGGTAGTTATCCAACTCCTTTTGCAGAAAATTGGCTACATGAGCCCTTACCGAAGGGCCGTTCGGACCGATCTCCTTTGATCCAAGCTTGGTTTTTGTCTGTGATTCAAAAACCGGCTCTTCAACTTTTATGGATACTGCTGCTACAATTGAGGCTCTTATATCTGACGGATCAAAATCTTTTTTATAGAAATCGCGTATGGTTTTTATGTATATCTCCCTGAATGCCTGAAGGTGGGTGCCCCCCTGGGTAGTGTGCTGGCCATTGACAAACGAGTAATAGTTTTCACCATAACGGTAGCCGTGAGTAATCGCTACCTCAATATCGTCGCCCTTCAGATGTATGATAGGATAGAGAGGATTTTCATCTATATTTTCTTCGAGAAGATCCTTCAATCCGTTTTTTGAATAGTATCGCTCACCATTTAGCTCTACGGTAAGCCCGTAGTTGAGGAATGTATAATTTTTGGCCATATTGACCACGTAATCTTCAATATAATGATAATTCCTGAATATTTCCGGATCAGGTTCGAAAGTCACAAGGGTGCCATTTGCCTCTTCGCCGTCATTCCACTCTTCCTCATTTATTATGTTCCCTTTACTGAACCTGACCTCTTTAACCTTACCCTCTCTTGCAGACCTTATGATGAAATCTGATGAAAGAGCATTTACTGCCTTTATCCCTACGCCGTTTAAACCTACTGATTTTTTAAATACTTTGGAGTCGTATTTGGCGCCTGTATTCATTTTGCTGGCTACCTCCAGGAGTTTGCCCAGCGGTATGCCCCTGCCGTAATCCCTGACTGTAACCTTTTCCTGTTCAATGTTGATGGTAATTTTTCTGCCATTACCCATCATAAATTCATCCACAGAGTTGTCCATTACCTCCTTAAGTAAGACGTATATCCCGTCATCAGGAGCAGAACCATCCCCCAGCTTGCCGATGTACATACCGGGTCTTTTGCGGATATGTTCCTGCCACTCCAGCGTTCTTATTGAACCTTCATCATACTTTGGTGTCATGCTTAATGAATTTTGATGCAAATATAACTAAAACGGCTTTGAATTGTGATTGGCATATAAACCAATAACTAACAGTAAATAGTTGAAAAGTATATAATAAAAATTCATAAAACATACCTGGAACGGATACCGGTGATCAATGCCGTATAGGCGCTAATTCAATTTAAATCAGAATGTTAGTCAGGTCCATCGGGGTTGATTAAAATTGGTTGAGTTTTTTTTTGCCTATTTTGCGGAAAATGTATTTTTATTTTTTAATTTGCCTGCTCTCTATTTTATTAAATCGATAATACTGATCAAGAATGACTGATGAACAGTGGAATATACTTCTCTCTGTTGTAAATGGCGAAATTCCTGACCGTCCATTAACAGGCTTTATTATTGACAGTCCCTGGCTCCCGGGGTGGTCTGGTTATTCGACTATACAATATTTTGCATCTGACGAGATATGGTTTGAGGCTAACAGGCAAGCTGTTGGTGAATTTCCGGAGGCGGTTTTTCTTCCTGGCTTTTGGGCAGAGTTTGGTATGTGTACTGAACCTTCGGCCTTTGGTGCAAAAATTATATGGAATGAAAGGGATCTTCCATACGCTGAGAAGATATTCGGCAGTTTATCCGATACCATAGATCTTAAAGTGCCGGATCCGGTGAAAGACGGGTTGCTGCCTTTTGTTATTCAGCGCCTTAAGAATAACCAGTCAAGGATCAATAAATTGGGACATGAGATCAGGTTTGCTGTTGTCAGGGGCCCGCTTAATATAGCCTCTTTTTTACTGGGAACGACTGAGCTGATGACGGGTCTGATAATGGATCCGGAGAGAAGTCATAAGCTGCTGGAGACTATTACGCAATTCAGCGTTCACTGGATTCAGTATCAAAAAGAGATTTTCCCTTCTGTTGAGGGCATCCTGGTATTGGATGATATAGTTGGTTTTATTGGTGAGGATGAATGCAGAGAGTTTGCCCTGCCTTATATCAGCCGTATTTTTAAGTCTTTTGATACACAGGTTAATTTTTTTCATAACGATGCCGCAGGTCTGATCTCTGCACCCTTACTTAAAGAGATGGGTGTGAATCTTTTTAATTTCAGCTTCGAACATTCACTGACAGAAATAAGACAGCTTGCAGGGCCTGATATCACCCTTCTTGGTAACCTCCCTCCAAGGGATGTTCTTGCCGCGGGAACACCGGCATCGGTAAAACGGGAAACAACTGAGATGATAAACTCTTTTAAGGAGAGAAGAAGAGTTATATGGTCTTGTGGTGGCGGTATGCCCCCGGGAGTCTCAACGGAAAATATCAGGGCGTTTATTGAGGCTGTGTATGAGACTGATAAAAATATTAATTTGGATAAGGAAAACTAAGTTTAAGCGACCTGAATTGGTTGTAATTAAAATTATGCTCGTTTCATATGATTAAAATTAATTATTTTCAAAGGTATCATATGGAACTTGCATTTTAATCATCACCTTGGGTGTATATATTTTACATGCTCGTTTCATATAACTAAAGTTTACGATTGTGAAGAAAACAGTTTTTTATTTGCTGATATTGATATCCTGCAGTGCAACTGCCCGGGTGCACGGAAAATTCTCCCTGCATATAACCGGAAGCATGGCCGGATCGCCAGTCTGTGTGAACATTGACTGGTTAAACTATAATACAGATAAAGGTGAAATAGCTCTCTTTGAACTCACCCCGGAGGGAGAGTTATTTATCCCAAGCCAGCTGGAAACAGGTGTTGGCGGGAGACTCTGGTTTATTCCGGGAGCATGTGACAGAAAAGGGGGTGACAGGATTTATGTAATAAAAATGGCAGAAGAGACAGTGTATGATAAGAAACAGGTAATTGAAATAGAACGGGGACATAAAGATCTTAAGGTGATTTCAAACAACAGGCCTGTCCTGAATTACCGTTTTGCAATGACTTATCCTCCTGAAGGGGTCGACCTGCTATATAAGAGGTCGGGTTACATTCATCCCTTGTGGTCTCCCGGGGGAGAGCTCCTTACCTCTATACAGCCCTCTGATCATTATCATCATTATGGAATTTGGGGACCGTGGACATTGACACATATTGACGGCCGTGAAACGGATTTCTGGAATCTTGTCAAAGGGGAAGGAACTGTCAGGTTTGCCGGGTTTATTTCTCAGGTAGAGGGTGAAGTATATACAGGATTTAAGGTACTTCAGCAACATATAGATTTCGGAGCGGCCGGGGAGGACCGGATTGCTATTAATGAGCTGCTGGATGTAAGAGTATGGAATGTATCAGACAGTGTATGGATCATTGACTATACAACAACGTTCAACACTCCCCTGAAAAACGGGATCATGCTTGATGCATATCGCTATGGAGGGGGCATTGGCTTCAGGGCAACTGAAAAATGGCACAAAGATAATTCGACTGTGGTTACTTCGGAAAACAAAGAGAGGTCAGATGCTGATGGTTCTTTTGCCCGCTGGTGTATTGTGGAAGGTGAATCAGCTGGTGAGTCTGAAAGGTCAGGGATCCTTTTTATGAGCCATCCGGCTAACAGGATGCACCCTGAGCCAATGCGCGTATGGCCTTCCAATGCAAATGGAGGGAGAGGAGATATATTTTTCGAATTCGTTCCGATACGGCATAATGAATGGAAGCTCGAAAGAGGCCGTGATTATACTTTGAAATACAGGCTTGTGGTTTTCGATGGTAAACTGGACAATGAATCTGCTAATAATTACTGGCAGAGTTTTGCCGGTATGCCAAAAATAAAAATACTATGATACCTTTAAAATAAACAATTTTAATCATATGAAACGAACATAAATTTTCATCATATGAAGTATAATGGAATCATTTTACTGATCATAACACTGATACTGTTTCGCGTAAACAGTGAGGCCCGGGTAACAGTTACTGCAGAGCATGCTGGTAATAAAATTGATTTTATAGTTAACGGAGTCCTTTTTACCAGCTATTTAATGTCTGAATATGAAAAGTATCCATTCTTTTTCCCGGTTAACGGTCCATCAGGAGCAAGTGTAACATCTTTAAGGAACGGTAATTATCCCCATCACAGCTCCCTCTTTTTTGGTTGCGATAAAGTTAACGGGGGCAATTACTGGCAGGAGGGAATTGAACGAGGACGTATAGTTTCTCTCAGGGCCGATATCATCGAATCGGGAGGGGAGAAGGCGGTCGTTGAGAATGAGTGTATTTGGTCCCGGCCGGGGGCAGAGTCACCGATAAGGGATAAAAGGATAATTACTGTTTTTGCCCCGTCCCCTGACAAGTACATGATTGATTTCGATATTACACTTGAGATGCTTACTGATGTGACTATAGAGAAGACCAACCACTCCCTTTTCAGCTGTCGCATGGATCCCGACCTTTCGGTGAATGCAGGGGGTACGATGATAAATGCAGGCGGAATGAAAGGCGAAAAGGCTACTTTTGGAGAGAGAGCACCCTGGATTGATTATTACGGCAGGCGGTTTGGAAAAACTGAAGGACTGGCAATCCTGCAGCATCCTTCCTGTAAGTGGTACCCGGCACCATGGTTTACCCGCGACTATGGGTTTGTTTCCCCGACACCTATGTATTGGCCTGAAAATGACAGTGATATAACATTAAGGAAGGGAGAGGTGGTAAAATTGCGATACCGCGTGATAGTGCATACGGGTAACCATCTGCAGGCAGGGATTGAAGAGGAATTCATAAAATATAAATCTGAATAACAATATATGGAACGGAGAAAGTTTATGAAAAATACAGCAACAATAACAACTGGGGCAGTTGTCCTTCCCTTTGTTGTCCCTTCCCGCGTCTTTGGCAAGGATGCCCCCGGCAATAAAATAAATATCGGGCAAATAGGATGCGGTAGAATAGCCAGAAGTCATGATCTGCCCGGAGTTATGCAATTTGATAAAGCCCTGGTAACGGCAGTATCTGATGTAGACAGCAACCGTATGAAGGAGGGTAAGTCATTTATTGAGGAGTATTACAATAAAAAAGCCGGTACCAGTCATACACCTGATGTGAAAATGTATGCTGATTACAGGGAAATGCTTCTTGATAAGGATATAGATGCGGTGATCATCAGTACACCTGACCACTGGCACTCGCAACCGGCTATCGAGGCAGCCCTTGCCAGGAAGGATATTTATCTTCAGAAGCCTACTTCTCTTACGGTTTCCGAGGGCAGGCTTCTCAGTGATATTATCAGCAGACAGGGAGTTGTCCTTCAGGTAGGCACGCAGCAACGCTCATGGGCTCAGTTCAGGGTAGCTGCCGAGCTTGTCAGAAATGGCCGTATAGGGAAGCTTCACACTGTAAAAATAGGCCTGCCTGGCGATCCCCCCGGACCTTTGTTCAAGGAGATGGAGGTACCTGAAAATCTCAACTTTGACATGTGGCTGGGTGCAACACCACAAATCCCTTATACTGAAAACCTGGTACATCCTCAGAAAGGTTATGGAAGGCCCGGCTGGCTGAGACATGAGAATTATGGCGCCGGAATGATAACGGGGTGGGGACAACACCATTACGATTCGGCTGCATGGGGTATGGATACCGAGTTTACCGGGCCTGTTACCGTTCAGGCGGTGGCCGAATTCCCAAAGTCAGGAAGCTGGAATGTGCATGGCGACTTTATGGTAAAGCATGAATATGAAAACGGAATTACTGTTTATACCAGCGGTGGTTATCCCAACGGTATCCGCTATGAAGGCGACAGGGGATGGATATTCGTTACGCGGGGAGCTTACAGGGCAACGGATAGCGACCCTCTGCCGGAGGGGACTGCCAGGGCTCTTGATGCCAGTGATCCGGTAATTTTGGGATCAAAAACAGGTAAAGATGAAACCCATCTCTATGTGAGTGAGGATCAGCATGGCAACTGGCTCGATTGCATAGTATCCCGCCAACAACCGGTGTCACCTGTCGAAATTGGTCACCGTGCCTGTACCATTTGCCTTATAAGTCATATTGCCATGAAGATACCGGGTGTTTTAAGGTGGAACCCCCAAACAGAGAGATTTGTTGATAATGACCTGGCTAACTCAATGTTGAGCCGGCCACAGAGATATCCTTACGGTACCAATTATATCAATATTTAGTTAATGTGGTTGTTTTTTTACTCTAAAACACATAAAAGTTTTAATTTTGTGTGAGTTCATAGAAATACTAAAATTTTTAAAATAATGAAACGAATATCCTTTTTTGCTATGATAGTTGTAGTACTTTTCTCTGCCTGTTCAGGCGGAGGACAAAAAACTGAAGATAAAAAAGAAGAAGGCATGTTTACAGGCGCCAAAAACGAGGTTAAACTGATGACACTTGCCCCCGGCCATTTTCATGCTGCCCTTGTGCAGAAATCTATGTATGACCAGGTTGACCCTGTGGTTCATGTCTATGCCCCCGAAGGACCTGAAGTTGACGACCACCTGGCACGTATCGAAGGATTTAACACAAGGCCTGATAATCCTACCGCTTGGGAAACAGTCGTTTATAAAGGTTCTGATTATCTTGAAAAAATGTTATCCGAAAAACCGGGCAATGTTATGGTGGTTGCAGGGAATAATGCAAAAAAGACCGAATATATTCTAAAAGCGGTAGAGGACGGTATTAATGTGCTGTCTGATAAACCTATGGTTATTTCACCCGGGGAATTTCCAAAACTTGAACAGGCATTCCGTGTTGCTGAGGAGAAGGGTGTTTTGCTTTATGATATCATGACAGAGAGATATGAAGTAACTACAATACTTCAGAGGGAATTATCCAAGATACCGGAAGTGTTCGGAACCTTGCAAAAAGGTACAGCTGATGAACCGGCTGTAACAAAAGAGAGTGTTCATCATTTCTTTAAATATGTTTCGGGGAGCCCTTTGAAAAGGCCACCATGGTATTTTGATGTAAAACAGCAGGGTGACGGACTTGTTGATGTTACAACTCATCTGGTTGACCTTATTCAATGGGAAGCATTCCCGGAAGTGCCACTGAAGAAAGAGGATATTGGGATTGTTTCTGCAAAACGCTGGTCGACAGACCTTACACAGGATATGTTTAAAAAAGTTACCCAGCTCGATGAATACCCTGAATATCTTGAAAAAGATGTAGAGAACGGCATTTTGAAGGTCTATAGTAACGGGGAAATTAATTACAGGATTAAAGGTGTCCATGCAAAAGTATCAGTGATATGGAATTTTGAAGCTCCTGAAGGTACCGGAGATACTCATTACTCAATAATGAGAGGGTCTATGTGTAACCTTATTATTAAACAGGGCGAAGAGCAGGGGTACAAACCTGAACTATATATTGAGGCAACTATTGATAAAGGATTGGAGACATTTGCAGGCGGACTGGATAAAGCTGTCAACCAGGATCTGGATGTCATGTTCCCGGGTATAAGGCTTAAAAAGCTGGAAGAAAAATTATGGACCGTTGAAATTCCTGAGAAATATAAAGTTGGGCATGAAGCCCATTTCAGTCAGGTTACTGAAAAATATCTGCGCTATCTTGTCTGGGGCAGACTGCCTGAATGGGAAGTTCCAAACATGATTACTAAGTATTATACCACAACCGCAGGTTTAAAGGCTGCCTTTGAGGCAATGCCGTAAGAGTATTAATATTTTCTGATAACAGTCATCCCGTCACGCAGTGGCAGGATGACTTTTTCTATGCGCGAATCGGTCCTGATTAACTCGTTGAAGTTGATTATTCCCTGTGATTGTGCATCACGGGGCAGGGGAGATTGAAATATCTTGCCGTTCCAAAGTGTATTGTCTGCAATGATAAACCCGCCGCTCCTGACCTTCTCGAAGACGATATTGTAATATTCGGCGTATTCACGTTTGTCGGCATCAATAAAGACCAGATCAAAGGATCCTTCAAGTGAAGGGATCATATCGAGCGCCGAACCGATCAACAGGATAATTTTATTATCCATCCCGGCTTTGTGAAAGTACTTCCGGGCTATAGGCTCCAGTTCATCATCTTTCTCTATAGTGATCAGTTTCCCTCCCTCTCTCAGTCCCCGGGCGAGACAAATTGCTGAGTACCCTGTGAAAGTGCCTATCTCGAGGATTTTTTCAGGCTGTATCATTTTTGATATCATCGACAGCGTCTTTCCCTGAAGATGGCCGGATAGCATGCGGGCACCCGGGACTTTCAGATTGGTTTCCCTGTAAAGCTCCTGTAATACCTCTTCTTCCCTGTCAATATGCTCTAATATGTATCTGTATGATCCACTTAACATTTTTCTATTCTTTTAACTTATGGTCAGGGTGAGTTCAGCAGTATACGATCCTGCTCATATAATCTGAATTTAAAATTTCATTGGCCATCTCCAGAATGTCATTCTGAGTTATGGCTTCAATTTTTCTGAAAACAGACTGCACAGGTTCCACTTTGTTGAACAGTAAAAAGCTTTTTCCGATGGAAAGCATCAGGTCTTCGTGGTTCTCTGTTGAAATAGCTATCTGTCCCATCAATTGCCTTTGGGCTTTGCTTAATTGTACCACACCCATTTTTTTTTCACGTATAAGCTTAAACTCCTTCATTACCAGGTCAGTGGCTTTTTCAAGATTTCCATGGTCTGTTCCGAAATAGACATTGAATAATCCGGTATCTGTATATGGTGTATAGCCGGACTCAATATTATATGCCATACCTTTTCGTTCGCGCAGTGCCATGTTTAACCTCGAATTCATGGCCTGTCCACCAAGAATATTGTTCAGCAGAACCATTGTTATTCTTTTGGGATGCAACACGTCGAAGGCAATATTTCCCAGAATGCAATGTGACTGGAATGTGTTTTTTTCAATGATTTTGTTTTGAGGGATATAGTTTTCAAAACGCCGGCGTACGTTTGTACGTTTCCTGACTTCTGTTTCTCCAAAATATTTTTTTGTGATCTTTATCAGTTCTTTAAAAGAAATCCTGCCTACCGAACTGATAACCATCTGATCGGTATGATAATTTTTATTTATGAACTGAACAATTGAATTGCGGTTGAATGTGATAATCTTCTCTTTAGTTCCCAGTATATTACGGGCTATAGGATGACCATCAAATATCAGCTCTTCAAACTCATCGAAGATAAGGTCGGAGGGTGAATCTTTAAAAGAGTTTATCTCTTCTATTATAACTTCCTTTTCCCGGTTAAGCTCTTTTTCAGGATAGGAACTGTTAAAAAGAATATCACTGAGTAACTCAGCTGTTCTTTCATAAAATTCTGAAAGGAAGGTAGAAAACAGGGTTGTCTCTTCTTTGGTAGTGTAAGCGTTCAGCTCTCCTCCAACATCTTCTATCCTGCTGAGGATATGAAATGCCCTGCGTTTTCTTGTGCCTTTGAAAACAGAATGTTCAATGAAGTGGGCAAGACCGTGTTCGTAAAGCTCTTCATCTCTTGATCCGGTATTAATGATTATCCCCATATGGGCGACCGGGGAATCGGTGAGCTTATGGATAAGCCTGATCCCGTTTGGGAGTGTATATGTCAGAAAATCAGATTCGGGCATTTTAAAATTAATAAGCTTGCAAAAGTAGCAAAAGAAATATTCATTCGTTTAAAATTTTATAATTACTTGTAGATAAATTAATTAAAAATTTGTTTCATCACAAACAAATTGATTTTATATTATGTTATAACAAAGAATGATTTGAAAAAAATTTCTTTGTCATTTTAAAAAATTGTTTACTTTTGCATGACCAAAAAGATA
>CAZBWK010000091.1:0-16575 GCA_964495655.1 uncultured Prolixibacteraceae bacterium
TTATTATAAAATTTTTTAATTTCTAAAATATCCACTTTTTAGAGTGGGCTCAATAATTTAAAAAATGAAAAAAATGAGTCCGGTAGTGCATTTTGAAATGCCTGCTGAAGATAAAACAAGAGTTAAAAAGTTTTACGAAAATGCTTTTGGTTGGATAATGACACAACTCGGACAGGATATGGATTCCTATCTGTTGGCTACTACCTCTCCTGTGGATGAAAACAATATGTATAAAGAAAAGGGAGCTATAAATGGCGGATTTTTTCAGAAAGGAGAATACGGCACGGTACCACATATCGTTATTGCTGTTGATGATCTGAGACATAGCATGGAGAAAGTAAGAAAATCCGGAGGTATTGTCATTGGAGAGCCCACTGCTATTCCTGGTATTGGTGAATTTGTGATGATTAAAGATACTGAAGGAAACCGTGTAGGTATGTTGCAACCTCTCCCGATGGAAGAGATTTAGTCCCGCAAAGTACTTCACATTCACAAGGAGATGTTGTCAAACCTGAAAGAAAAATATTAGTGAAGAAAATAAAATGACAAAGCAAAAAACAATCACTATTCAGGCAGTTATCAATAAGCCTGCAGAAAGCGTTTGGAAACTTTACACAGAAGCAGGGCATATCAGGAAATGGAATAATGCTTCTGAAGATTGGCACACACCCAAAGCCGGGAACGATTTGAGAGTTGGTGGAAAATTCCTGAGCAGAATGGAGGCCAAAGATGGCTCTGCCGGTTTTAACTTTGAGGGAATTTACAACGAAGTTAAAATTAATGAGCTTATTAAGTATACCATGTCTGACGGAAGAAAAGTTGAGGTGGTTTTTGCTGATACAGAAGAAAAAACAAAAGTATCTGTGAGGTTTGATACAGAACTCGAAAATCCCATTAAGATGCAGAAAGCCGGTTGGCAGGCTATTTTAAATAATTTCAAAAAATATGCTGAAGAGAACGGATGAAAAAAATCATCATTGAAAATCTAAGAAAAGCAGGAGAGTAATTGTGACAACACCAAATAAAATAATTCTAACAATTAATGTTTTCACAAGAGATGATTTCCCAAAATGGCTTATATAGTAAAAATACACTTAATTATAAAAAAAGGAGCGGAAAATTCCGCTCCTTTTACTTTTCTCTGAATAAGCCAATATATGTAGATTGAACGGTGTGTCCCTTATTTACGGAGTTTTACTTTTCTTGTACCAAATAAATGGGCCAACATTGTAAAATTCATCAACAATATCTTTGTTTTCTGTCAATTGTTCTTCCGTATATGGGAAATGAGGAACAAGAAGATCTTCCCCTGGTTTCCAGTTTACAGGTGTATATAAATTACTTGCATAAGTAGTTTGCAGGGCCTGAACTGTTCTTACAAGTTCATTCAGGTTACGACCTACTGTCATTGGGTAGAAATAAGTTGCTTCTACGACATTATCCGGATTAATTATAAATACTCCCCTTACATCCCTGGTTGTACTTACAGGTGCATGTAACATTCCATAAAGTTTTGATATCCCGGCACTAGCGTCATCAATTAGAGGAAATTTTATCTTAACAGAAACAGATTGGTCATTTAAAATGTTTTCCATTGATTCTTTCCACGCCTGATGAAGTTCTTTGTTATCGGTTGATAAAACCGCAACTTTAATTTTTAGTTCGTCCAGTTGATCCTGCATTTTTGCAAGTTCCAAAATCTCACTGGTGCAAACAGGTGTAAAATCCCGGGGATGGCTGAATAAAATTTTCCAGTTTTTGCCGAAATCAGAGGGAAATGTTAAAGTTCCATTAGTTGTAACGGCGGTAAAGGAAGGAGCTTTAGAACCAATAAGAGGTATAGAGATCACCTTTTGCGTCTGAGCATTAGCAGTGCTAACATTCATTAATAAGACCAATGACAAAATAACTGTTGTTTTCATGGTATAAATATTTAATGTTAATTACCTAGCAAATATTAAAAATATAAATAAAAGAAATAAAGATATTAATATATTTTATTAATATTTATTTAAAATGTTAATGTTGCATTAATAAATACATCAAATAACTTCGGTAGAAGATTATCCTTTTAAACTGAAAAATTGTAAAATTTTCTAGTAAGATAGTATTACAAAATGTGAATAATCATTTAAAAATGGGCTTCAGTTAACTTACCCCCATTCTTAGGACAGGTTTTAACTTAACCTGCTGTCCTAATTTTGGGGGCAACTATAAAAATTTTCTGGCCAATTTTTTAGACTTCGTACCTTAGTTTCTTCATCCAAAAAATCAATTTATCTTATTTTTAGGATACTGTTTAAGCGAAGAGAAAGGCAAGAGAGAGAAAATTCCTTCCATTTTTTGTCCAGTAAAAAATCTCTCTTTCCGAACCTTTCAAATAGCCATTGATGTTATCCTAAACTACTTATCCAAGAGACATTTAATTAATAATAATTGCTTAATAAGGATTAATTCTTTATTTTTATAATCATAATAAAATATGGGAATAAATATATATTAGTATCTATTAGAATGACCCAATCAGGTTTTATAAGAATAAATTAATGCTGAATTAAACCATTTTTCTTGCAAGAATAATGCATAATAAGAGCATCATGAGAATTGTATTAATTTTAATTATAGGTCTCCACGGAATTATTCATCTAACGGGATTCTTAAAAGCCTTCGCAATTTATGATTTTGAAGAATTTACAAATAATATTTCTAAAACTTCAGGAATATTATGGCTTCTATCAGCAATAATTTTTATCCTCGCTTTAATTTTTTACGCCGCTGAAATTAATTATTGGTGGCTTATTTCACTTGTTGCTGTAACTATTTCTCAAATTCTCATAATATATTTCTGGAAAGATGCAAAATTTGGAACAATCGCAAACATAATTATTCTGGTAGTATCCTTTATAGGATACCAAACATGGAAGTTTGAAAATAGATACAAGAATGATTATTCCAGGGGTATAGACAGGACTGAAAATATCCAAAAGGAAATCCTAACCGAAGAAGACATCCGACATCTTCCTGCTTTGGTTCAGGAATATATTAAGTATGTTGGAGCTGTAAATAAACCGAAAGTTTTAAATGTGAAGGTTAACTTTGAGGCCGGGATGAGAAGTAAAACCCAGGATTGGTTTCAACTAACAGCAGAACAACATAATTTTTTTGACACATATGAAAGATTCTTTTTCCTTAAAGCAAAGGTTAAAGGGTTACCTACCAATGGTTATCATATCTATAAAAATGGTAATTCCAGCATGACAATAAAATTACTCTCAATAATACCCGTAGTTCATGTAAGTGGCCGAGAAATGTATGAATCTGAAACCGTCACTCTGCTGAATGATATGTGCTTCCTCGCACCGGCAACCTTGATTGACAAAAGAATTAAATGGGAAAAAATTAATAATAGTTCCGTCAGGGCTGTTTTCACTAATAATGAAACTACTGTTTCCGCAGTTCTTTATTTTAACGACAAAGGACAATTGTTGAATTTTGAGTCGTTTGACAGATATGATGTTAATGTGATGAAGAAATATAAATTTTCCACACCTTTGAAGAATTACCAAACGATAAATGGATATAATCTGGCCGGTTATGGCGAAGCAATATGGCATTATCCTGAAGGTGAGTTCGTTTACGGACGATATCATCTCAAAAATATCCGTTATAATGTTCCAGGTAATTAATAGAAACAATAACAACCTGGAACGTTCTCATTTATCATCTGAAGTGATAATTTTTAATAAATCATTTTTAAAGGAGTTATTATTATGAGGAATTTTATTAAAAAGTACCCTATCCCAATTTATTTTATCATTGCATTTGCTATCTCATGGGGAGGAATTCTCATTGTTTCAGGCATTGATGGATTCCTGGGAACAACACAAGTAAATGAAGAACTCATGCCCCTGATATATTTGGCAACACTCCTCGGTCCAAGTCTGGCGGGAATTATTTCAACCGGAATTGTTAATGGAAAAGAGGGATTTAGAAAATTGTATTCCCGTTTGTTATCATGGCAGATAGACTTTAAATGGTACCTGATCGCTCTGCTAATTGCACCGGTTTTATTAATTGTCATATTATTCGCATTAATGTCAATATCTTCTTCGTATCTGCCCGGAATATTCGGAACAGACGATAAAGCTTCTCTTATTATATCAGGAATTGCTGCAGGAATTATGGTCGGGATATTTGAAGAGCTTGGATGGACAGGTTTCGCTGTGCCTCAAATGAGTCAACGCTTTGGGGTTCTTAAAACAGGACTTATTACAGGACTGCTCTGGGGATTATGGCATATGCCTCTGTTCATGGGCAGTGTCCGGTCCACCGAAGAAATACCCCCGGTAATTTATCTGGCTGTTTTGTTATTTTCCTTTTTACCTGCCTTCAGGGTATTAATGGTATGGATATATAATCAAACCGGAAGTTTACTAATAATAATGCTAATGCATGCAAGCCTGACCGCAAGCATTCTGATTCTTCCACCCTTAGAAGTTACAGCAAAGCAGGTTATTACATATGACCTTATATTCGCAATTTCATTATGGCTTATTGTTGCAATTATCGCCATCGGTAAAAAGGGTAACCTTTCTAAATAAACACAAGGACGAAGATGTAATAATATTTTAAAAATGAATTAATCATGAAAATACTTTTACTTGGCGCAACCGGCAGAACCGGAATACACATTATTAAAGAAGCGATAAAAGAGGGCATAATATTTCTGCAATTGCCCGGAATCCGGAGAAATTAAAAGATTTTAATATAGATATCACTGAGGGCACACCTTATGATTATGATACTGTAGGAAAGGCTATAACTGGTTGTGATGCGGTTATTAATACACTCAATGTATCAAGAAAATCAGACAATCCCTGGGCTTCACTAACAGCGCCAAAGGATTTGATTTCCAGATCTGCATCAAATGCAATCAAAGCAATGGAGAAAGCCGGCATTGACAGATTTATTGCATTAAGTACCATAGGTGCAGGGCGTTCCTGGCAAAGCACACCCTGGATTTTAAAATTCATTGTCAGTATCAGTAATTTTAAACATGCTTTCAGGAATCATGGAAGACAAGAGGAACTTCTTGAAAAATCGTCTCTCAAATACACTATTTGCAGAGCTCCAATGCTATATGCCAAAATAAACAATACCGGAGCCGTTGCAACACAAGAGGGTGAAAAACCGGCAAGTATGTATCTTAGCAGGAATTCAGCCGCAGAATTCTTTATGAAAATAATTGAGGATGGTGAATATATCAGAGAAACAATAAGCCTTTCGAACAGACCTGAATAATGAATATTTAAGTCAGCCAATTATTGTAATTACAGCTCATAACTGTAAAGTATGGAACCTGTTTTATTAGAATGGCTGCTCCGGGTATAGACCAATTCGTGCCTCGTTACTTTATTTATGCTGAACTCTGTAATAATTCCTAACTGAAGGCAATAATGTTAAAATAAGCAATATAAAGCCTAATGAACCGTATATCAGTTGCAAGGGTGGTTTTGCCTGATATCCGATTATTAAAATCTCAACACCAATCCATATGATAAGACCAAATGCGATCAGAAGGGAACCGAGCCAGGAATAACGCATTTTTTTCAGTAGCCCGAAAGATACTACTAATGGAAAGACCCCCAGAACAAAAAGCAGGATAAGTCCGGGAACCAGGTAATCAGAAAAAGGAGAACCCTCGAGCCAGGTTACAGGGATTCCGACAGAATCACCCGACGGATCAAAAACTAATCCTATCCCTCCTGCAATTCCGCTTAAAGCCTGAAATAATATTAAAATGAAAAGAATAATAACACCAACGGGTCTTGAAGTTTTGTCATTCATTTATAAACCTCCTTTAATTAAAATTATTAATATTATAAGTCAATAGTCCATACACTTCATAGAAGAGTCTGTAGCTGAGACAGATTATTAGTCGATTTCCATAAAACCCACGAGTCTTCAGGATTAAACTTTGCTAAATAAAAGTACCACTATCTCTCTTTATCAGCAACTATTTCATCTCATTAAAATTGTTTATTTTTTGTGTATGAGATGGAACTTGTCATTTATTATTTCTCTAATCTTTGGACAACAATTCATGACTCGTTTCATCTTTCCTTAATAATAATACCCTGATAGTAACCCCTGCCAAGAGAAAATATAAAATATTCCATAATCCAAAGCTAATATAGCCGGGAGTAGTCAAAACCCATCCCAAGTCAAAAGCGGTATATAATGCTCCCGCGATACTCAGTATACCATTTAAAATAAAAAGAATCTTCGCAAATTTCTCAATTCCATTATTTCGAAAAAATGATGCCGCAAACCAAGTAGCTAATCCGATAAATCCATATCCCCACATTTCCGCGGCCCAGGCAAATGAAGTCGGATTACCCATTGCAAAAGCCTCAATAATTACAGCATGTGCTTCTGTATATTCTTTAACCACTGCCGGGATAAATGTAGTTTGGATAATGTAATTCAGGCTAATGACAGAAGCGCCAATTGTCCCGAAAATTAATCCGGATAAAGGATACAACCGGTTAGTTGATAATAAGTAAATTGATGTAAGCAACATAATGCTGCCACCTATCAGGAAAAAACCAAAATAAATGGGAAGACTCTGAATTGCATGATAATGCTCTACGAAAACATCTGCGTTCTCCCAAAAAGGTTGTTTTGGTCTAAGAAATATGGCAAACAGGGAAGGAAATAACGTTCCAATCATTATAAATAATGCACCCATTATACCAAAATTGCATTTAGCAATATTATTTGTATTTTTTATCATTACTATTATCAGTTTAATTCTTCATTTTTTCTAACCAACAAATAAATGATAGCGATTATAGCAGAAACAGGCATTAAATAATCAGGATAAACTCCAAAATTAAATGCAGCACTTGTTCCAACAATTGTCCATAAAGCTGGAATTATTACTAAGTATTTCGGGAACTTTGGTTTTGTAAGCATCAAGAATCCAAATGTCATAATCGTTGACGGGCAAGGCAATCCCAGTGTTATTGTAGCTTCAATAGAATTTTCCAGGAAATATATGAGAACAGGATAAATTACGATGCCGAATATTATAAAGAAATAAGCGATATAATCTATAATTTTTCCATTGAATTCAAATTCAAGTTTCTTTCGGGAAAAAGTCTCAAAAGGAAATAACAATCCTTGCAAAACAAAAAGTCCTCCAAAAACATAAGCTGCTTTATTGATTTCCGTAAAAAAAATGAGATGGTAAGCTATTCCTGTCCATATCCACAAGATTCCCAGAAATCCACCAATCAGCCTGTTTTTTATTTTTTTCTTTGAATGCAGAACAACTACTGATAAAATCCCTAATAATATCAGGATAAACTGTACCGGGAATATTGCAGAATTATACTTCTCAATTATCTCAAAAAATTGCTCTGTGGTAAATGGGATTTTCATAATTTTCATCCTTTAAAATTCAACATAATTCAAAGTTAACGATCTTTGATTCCATTTCAAAATAAGCAAGTTGCGATTTAGCTATCATCCTTAATATCTTTAAATTTCACATTCTCCTTTACCATTCATGGACCAAAAGTCCCGGTTTTACAATTCAACTCCTTTTTCAATATTATTGGATAAACTCCTTAAAAATCTCGTCATTTTCATTCCATCAACAACATCATGGTCCAGTAAAACGGTCATATTTAATACTTCTCTAATTTCTATATTATCATTTCTTACAACCGGCTTTTTAATTACATTCCCTATCCCAAAGCAGATCGGATGAACTGAAATTGGAATGAACCATGCATTTGCTCCTCCGCTTCCACTAACAGAAGTAACTGAAACATTACCCATTTTATTAAATGCAAAATGAGGATGCCTGATTAAATAATACCAAAACATGCGCCTGACGAAACCCGGTAATAAATAGTATATATGCTCTAACCTGTTTGATTTCCTTTGAAGTACAATTTCTTTGTTTGTCAGGGTCTGACTTTTTGCCTGATTGATTTGTGATGTGATTTCCTTAATAGTTTTCTCATTTGTTTTTTCAATTACCAGGGGAATGGGCACTTTATTTCCGTTTATCTCTTTTTCAACAGCAACAGAAATGTTTATATCATTAAATTCTATCAACTTTCTCTTCCCTTTTAAAAATGCAGCAACTATACTATTTTCTTTAATACTTATGCTAATTGCCTTTATCAACCAGGCAAAAAATGATATATGCTCTTTATTTTTTTTATGGTTTTTGATTTTCTTCCTGCTTTCAGTTATATCAATCTCAATCAACACAATAACATGATGTTTTTTGAGCCCAAGCGCACAAACATCAATAGTAGCAATTCTTGATCTTGAAAATATTTTTGTTTGATAATTCTTCATAGTCAGCCATTTTTTATGTTTTACACAAGTCCGCACAAGCTAAACAAGTCAAGCCAATGACCTGAGCCGGGCAAATGAATTGCCATGGTAAATAATCCGGCAACCTGCTGTTGAGCTCAAGTGTATTTTTGCTTAATTAATATTATATTTGATTATGATACAATCTCACTGATTGAAATAGTTTCAGCCCTACAATTATATTCCATATACCAATGAGTATTACTACCAAAACCGAAAACAATTCACCTATCTCAGGTAGATAAAAACCAAAACCACTTATTCCCGTTATAATTGCCAAATTGGCTGTCATTTTCCCAAAAAGTTTACTCTTACGCATAACGATACCAATCATTATATATGCGAGATACCCGAGTACATAGCTAACTTGAAATACCATACCGTAATATACGGAAAGCCTGGCCTCTCCTGCGGCCAGGAAAATATTGCGATGTATTTCTGTAGATGCAGCAGCATGAGCATTGCTCAACAAAAGCATCTCCAGTGCCGCATTTGAAAAAATATGTAACAATACTCCTAATAACGCAACAGCAGTTGAAATTACCATCAAAGAACGGTTGTACTTTTCCAAAGTAACATATAGGGCAAGATATAAAGGGATACTTACTACGAGACTAATTTCCAAAGCAAAATCCAGGTTAAGGAGTCCGGCAAAAGGATTGTTCTGAAGATATATAAACCATTCATTTGCTGCACCTGGTGCCCAGGGTGGAGGTGGCCATTTTATATGAGAAATGATTGCAACCGGAATTAACAATGCCGAAAACCAGGCAGCTATTGCACCAAAACGGCATAACATACCCCATTTTGTATTATCTAAGTCATACTCAGTTTGTGATTCCATTTAATATTACTCTTTTATTCAGTATTGTCATTACGCATGTTAGAGGCAGGCATTATCGGTAAGACCGTTTATAAAACTCAGGTAGCCAAAAACATTCATCTTTGGACGGATTTGAACAAATGAAGCCAAAACAAACTAATGGAATATGTAAAACCATACAATTTTATTTTATAACGAACTTAGGATATTAGGAGCACGTTGGTCATTTTTTTTTCAGGAAATCCACAGACTTGCAAGTTGTCAGAACAGATTACAACTTAGTCATATGATTACCCTGTAAACTAACCAAATGTATTCTTTCTTAAGTACCTCACACTTTATCAATTCCATTTTAACATTACTCTTCAAATCACTAAACATGTTATATGATTTGGCCCCGGCTATTACTGGATGGACCAATAAGCTGATTTCTTCAACAAAACCTTGGCTAATAAGAAGATTTCCCAATATTCTCCCTGTATCCGTTAAAATTTTAGTAACATTATATTTTTCAGCAAGGATATTTATCGCTCTTTTTAAATCAACATAATTTCTACCAATAATATGGTAATCATAGTTTCTTTCCATGAGGTGATCTAAATATGATTTTGGTGTTTTTTCCGACACTAAAACAATTACATCTCTGCAAAATTCAAATCTACGGCAGGTATGTAATAATCCCTTTAAATCTCCCTTAGTATCAATTATTACCCAGAAAGGCAAGCTTTTTTCTCTTTTTTGTTTAATAAAATCTTTTTCCTCTTCAGGTGGGACTTCCTCCCCGAACATCTCAATCCCTGTTTTTATGGTATTGGAACCGATTAGGTGAACATCCGGTTTATAATTTCCTGCGATTTTATAATGCAGATCCATATTGGTTTCAAAATTTATGAGTGAACCGTCAACACTGATTGAATTGTGTATGATTATTTTCGGAACCATTTTTTTAACCTCCTTGCATAAAATTAATTTTATAATAGATAAATTTATACAAATTATTAAAAACCAATGCTAAATTGACATGACAAAAGCAGAAAATGTATCTGAAATTTATAGACAAACTGGAGGTTGAACAACCGATAGTCCTCCAATATGTGGAGGCCTTTATGGTAACGGTATAAAATCACAATAAAAATGATAACTTACAACCTGATAGCGCCATGTGGAATGAATTGCGGAATTTGTCTTGGTTATCTTAGAGAGAAAAACAGATGTAATGGCTGCCGGATTAATCCTGCACTTAACTTTAAGTCAATAGAAAGATGTACAATCAGAAATTGCACTTATTTAAAAAAAACGATTTCGGGATTTTGTAATAACTGTGAAAAATACCCCTGCCAAAGATTAAAGCAACTTGATAAAAGATATAGAACAAAGTACAGGATGAGTATGATGGATAATCTTGAATCTATCAGAAACATTGGTCTGGATAAATTTGTGGGAAAAGAAAATCAACGATGGATTTGTCCGAATTGTGGGAAAATGCTATGTGTACACAGAGATTTCTGTTTAAATTGTAAAGAAACGAAAAAATAAAAACTAAATGGAGAAATTAACCATGAAATCTTTTGATGAATATATGATTGATTTTAATAGTTTAACCGGGAAAATAGAGAAAGGGACATCGAGATTTATTAACGATATTATAACCTTCATATCATAATCAATATTCCAATAAATCGAATTTTATGAAGTCATTGGAAGAAAGCGTTGTCAGGGCAATGGATGGCTCAGGTACTGAACTATACCCATTCATACCATATATATGTCAGGACCTTTGGGAAATTGGTTCAGATCCTGATGTGATTATCCATCTTATTTGTAAACACTGTGATACTTCTAATAAATTGAAAGTACTCGATTTAGGTTGCGGGAAAGGAGTGGTATCGATAAAAATAGCACAAAAATTAAATTTTTTATGCCATGGGATTGATGCAATCCCCGAATTTATAGCTTATGCCAGACAAAAAGCCATTGAATATGTGGTTGATAATCTTTGTAAATTTGAAACAGGTGATATCAGGAAAAGTGTAAAGATATTGCCTGAATATGATATAATAGTACTTGGATCAATCGGCCCTGTTTTTGGTGATTATTATTCAACCCTGACAACAATCTCAAAATGCCTTGACAAAGATGGAATTATGATCATTGATGATGGTTATATCGAAAACGGAAGTGATTTTTTCAATCCATTAATGCTTAAACGAGATACCATTGATCAGCAAATTAAAGCATCTGGGATGCAACTTATTGATGAACAAATTATTGCCAAGGAAGGGATTAAAAGTTCCAATAAATTTATTTTTGAGAAATTAAAAATAAGGTGTTTGGAATTAATCAGTAAATATCCTGATAAACATCAACTTTTCGAAAATTACATTAAAAAACAAAATGAAGAGAATGAAATTCTTGAGAATGAAGTTGTTTGTTCAACTTTTGTGATTAAAAAAAAGTAAAGACTTAATTGATTAAAATTGGTTTGACCCGATTGTTTGGACACTTCTTCTAAATCAGTTTAGGACATTATCGTCATCCTGATATAGGCACATATGTAACACATATTCAATAAATACCTTTTTTAGATAAGATTTTTATAATTGGCTTGGAGCGCCTGAAATGTTGAAAACATCCTCCAAAAATGGATACGAATATTCAGATGTATTTTCGCTTATCTATCTGAAGATAAAGCTGGAAGGGACTAAGAAAATTTCAGGGGTCAAACACTTATTAATTGATGAAATGCATGATTATACACCTGTTCAGTATGCAGTTCTGTCGCTGGTGTTCCCATGTAAAAAAACCATTCTCGGAGATGCCAGCCATTCGCTGGGAATTATCTGTAAAACACAGAAGCAGGCCATACACATCCACCATCAATTGCTGAAAGAATTTCCGGAAATTGTTCTGCTTTCAGATGAAAGCGCTGCATTTTCAGCAGGGGTAATTGTTTGCTCAGGACACATGTGGTCTTTTATCACAACCAAACATTTTGGTTAATTACTGCACATTTTGGTTTTAAAATTCTGAAACTCAAAACAGCTATTTTTATCATGATGCTCGCTTTTTTGAATAAATAAAACCCGGTTAATATTTCCAACGGTTAGCCAAAGCCACCAGCGATAACATCACAGGCACTTCAACCAGCACACCCACTACCGTTACTAAAGCAGCCGGGGAGTTTAATCCGAAAAGTGCGATGGCAACTGCCACCGCCAGCTCAAAAAAGTTGCTGGCACCTATCATGGCTGCCGGGGCACACACCGGGTGTGGGAGTTTCAGTTTTCTTCCGCCAAACCAGGCCAGAAAAAAGATAAAGTAGGTTTGAATGACCAGCGGCACGGCAATAAATAAAATAATGAGCGGGTTACTCAGAATGTTTTGTCCCTGGAATGCAAACAACAGCACCAGAGTAACTAAAAGCGCTGCGATGCTAACCGGTTTCAGTTTGGGTAAAAAGACTGTTTTGAACCACTCCTTACCATGGCGTTTTATGAGCATGCGTTGAGTAATTACTCCGGCCACAAGGGGAACAACCACAAAAATGCTAACGCTGGCCACCAACGTATCGTAGGGAATTGTAATGTTGGTAATACCAAGCAGCAAACCTACAATCGGCACAAACGCCACTAAAATGATCAGGTCGTTTACCGAAACCTGCACCAGTGTGTAATTGGGGTCGCCGTCGGAAAGGTAGCTCCATACAAACACCATGGCCGTACAAGGTGCAGCGCCCAGCAGGATAGCTCCTGCTATATATTCACCTGCCATAGACGGGTCAATCCAGGCGGTGTAAATTTTCGAGAAAAATATCCAGGCAAAAAACGCCATGGTAAAGGGTTTAATGGCCCAGTTGACAATCAGTGTCCAAACCACACCCCGCGGCTTTTTCCCAACATTTTTAATGCTTGAAAAATCAATCTGCAGCATCATCGGGTATATCATGAGCCAGATTAAAACAGCAACAGGAATATTAACACGGGCAAATTCCAGACTGCTGATTATTCCAACAGAGTCGCCAAATAAATAGCCCAGACCTATGCCGCCAAGGATTCCGAGAGCCACCCAGATGGTAAGGTATTTTTCAAAAAAACCAATAGTCTTTTTAGGTTTATCGGGAATTATTATTTTTTTGAATTTTTTATCCATTGTATTCAACTTTTAGTTATGTTATTTTTGAGCGGTTACGGTTATACTGAAAATTCCGGCGCCGGCATTTTTAAACTGGTTCAATTCAGATTCATTCAGGTAACCGGCAAGTACCTTTTCAGGAATTACAATTGGTTTTTCTTTGCGGATTTCAATCTGGGAAAACCCCTGCCTTTCAATAATTTTGAGGTATTTCTGTTTTTCGGTGGCCCCCGATACGCAGCCTGCATGCATCTCGGCAGCTTCTTTTAGTCCTTCAGGCAATTTGCCGCTGGTTACCACATCAGAAATGCAAAAATGGCCACCCCGTTTCAATACCCGGTAAATTTCGGAAAAAGCTTTTTGCTTGTCGGGGACCAGGTTCAATACACAATTCGAAATGACCACATCGAAGGAATTGCCGGGCAGTGGCATTTCTTCAATATCGCCCTGAATGAATTCGATGTTTTTAAAACCGGTTTTGCTTACGTTTTGCTTAGCTTTTCGAACCATTTCTTCGGTAAAATCGAGGCCGGTAACTTTTCCTGTTTCTCCAACGAGGTGGCGGGCCACGAAACAGTCGTTTCCGGCGCCGCTACCCAAATCGAGAACACTGTCGCCTTCCTGAATACCTGCAAATTCAGTAGGTAATCCACACCCCAAACCAAGGTCGGCATCCGGATTATAACCTGCCACATTGGTATATTCGTCGCCAATCATGCTGAACTCTAACCCGCCGCAACAATTTGACGGTCCGCAACATCCCTGCTGCTGTTCAAGAAAACTGCTTTGTCCGGCTATTGAACCGTACTTTTCCTTTACAACCAACTTTAAATCTTCTGCCTTCATAATTGTGGTAATATTTCTTCATTATATAATTTGCAAAAAGCCTCTTTTATCTCGTCGCGTACGCGGTAGTATTCGCGTTGGATGAATTCGGGTGTGCCGGTGGCGTGCGAAGGGTCGTCGAAACCAATGTGCAGCCGGTGTTTTACTTTGCCCAAAAAAACCGGGCAGTTTTCGTTGGCATCGCCGCATACGGTTATCACGTAATCCCATTCTTTGTCGAGGTATAAATCAACGGAATCGGAAGTATGGTGATTGATGTCGATGCCGATTTCTTTCATCACTTCCACTGCCTTATGATTTAGCT
This sequence comes from uncultured Prolixibacteraceae bacterium, assembly GCA_964495655.1. Classification (GTDB taxonomy): domain Bacteria; phylum Bacteroidota; class Bacteroidia; order Bacteroidales; family Prolixibacteraceae; genus JAAYJR01. Next base: position 14,502 of record CAZBWK010000091.1, read on the forward strand.
TTCCCGATGGACCCGTACCGGCCGATTCAACTTCCAATCGCTTATCGAATGATTTCAAAAAACCGTGTGCCATCTGGCTGCGGCAACTGTTGCCGGTGCATAAAATCAGTATCTTCATAAAGTAATTTGTTTTATTGTCAAGCTTAAATTAAATATTCATGTTTAGAACACTATTATATTACATATTTTAAAGATTCATAACCGGGAAAAGGATTCCGCCGCACATAGCAGATGGAATCCTGTGATAAGCTACAAAAAATAAACAGGATGCCTGCCGTAATTACAAAGCCCCGTAAAGCAGACCTGACAAAGTAGCCATAACCACCACCAGACCAATATAGACCAGTGTTTTTTGTGTTCCGATAACACCACGGATTACCAGCATATTCGGTAAGGAAAGGGACGGTCCTGCAAGCAGCAACGCAAGGGCGGGACCTTTCCCCATACCTGCAGCAATAAGTCCCTGCAGAATAGGCACTTCAGTAAGGGTGGCAAAATACATAAAAGCCCCCACTATTGATGCGAAAAAATTTGAAAACAATGAATTTCCACCTACCAGATTTGCCACCCATTCATTGGGAATTACGCCGGCCATGGCAGTATCGTCGTGAGTTGATCCCAGCAAAAAGCCAGCTGCCAGAACGCCTATGGCAAGTAACGGCATAATTTGTTTTGTAAAATCCCAGGCAGAGATGGTCCACTCCCTGTTATCCTGGTCTCTTTTATCCGCCAGTGTAATGATGCTGAGTCCGGCAATACCCACTACCATAGGTATAAGAGGAGAAGAGCTTAAAAAGGCCGACACTGCGGTTGCCGCAGCTGCTATGATCACATGCTGCCATTTTAGTTTTAAAATAGCAATTAATGAATAAACAAGCACCAACCCGAATGCAGAGGTAATGTACCACTTATTAGCCCAAATCCAGTACCATGCGCCATCAGTTACACCGTCACCCGGTTTGCCCCAGTTGGCAAAAACCAGGATAAGTACCAGCGTAAAAAAATGAAGTGCTGTTTGCCAAACAGGACGTTTTTCAGGAACATCCGGAAAATTCATTTGTTCTTCCTTTTTTGCTTTTTCTTCTTTACTGTAAATAAGTGACATTAAAGAACCAATAATTACGGCAAAAATTACTGCCCCTATAACACGCGCAACTCCCATTTCAAAACCCAGAATACGGGCAGTAAGTATAATTGCAAGAATATTGATTGCCGGTCCGGAATATAAAAAAGCAATGGCAGGTCCCAGTCCTGCTCCCCTTTTGTGTATGCTTGAAAACAACGGCAGAATAGTGCAACTGCAAACAGCCAGAATAGTTCCCGAAACGGAAGCTACAGTGTATGCAATCCATTTTTTTGCTTTTGCGCCGAAATATTTCATAACTGCTCCCTGACTCACAAATACGGCTATTACTCCTGCAATAAAAAATGCAGGAAGCAGACATAAAATTACATGCTCCCGTGCATACCATTTAGCCAGATCGAACATGGCCATAATCGCTTCAGTGAATCGTGCGCTTTCCAGGGGCATAAAATATGCAAATACAAAAACTATAATTATCCACGATAAAATTGAGATCTCTTTTTTCCATTCCATGTTAAACTCCTTTAAAGAGATGACTGAATAAATTTTTTGCTTCCTCCCACTTTTCCCTGTTCAGGCAATATTTAATAAATGGAGGTTCCGTTTCTCCCTGTATCAATCCGGCATATTTTAATTCTTTCAGATGTTGTGACAATGCCGACCTGCCAACTGGAAGCTCATCAACCAGATCACCACTATAGCAGCACGCATTATAATCTGAAAGCTTTTTTAAAATATAAACCCTCACAGGATGGCTCATTGCTTTAGCAATCTGTGCCATACGTAAAACGTCCTGCGCCAATTCAACCTTTGCTGACATTTTAAATAATTTGAATGACTAATGAATTTGTTTTAATATTTCGCAAAAAAACGAAATGATTTGATAAATTCCAAAATTTTTGTATTAAATTTGTTCGGGTGAACCTATTATGAAGTTAATAATTAAAGTTTCCCACTTGTATGATGCCCTATAATTGGGCATGTTAAATT
>CAZBWK010000092.1:0-16394 GCA_964495655.1 uncultured Prolixibacteraceae bacterium
AGGCCAGATGTTGCAGTCTGCATGTTCAGAACCTTATCCATTGCCGTTCGCTTGAGCGAACGGATTTTTTATGGTGCTTCAATGCTTCCATAGTAAGAGATTGCCTGCCTGTTGGTGCTTATAATATTGAGTGTAGCATAACCCGGCTCTGATATATTAAAATTATAATTCAGATAGTCCATTTTATTTTTTACATCAAAGCTGACCCGGTACCCGTCTTTGACTTTATTAATTTCCATGTTTTCAACCGGGAGGGTAAAGTCGAAAGCGGAGTTTCTGCCTCCGTAATCCACACGGTATGCAACTCCGAAGAATGGCAGGAAAGAAACTATAGTATCATTTCTCAACTCTGCATCATATGAGAAGTCAAGTTGTATGCTGCCACCTCCCATTGGCAGGGCATGTGTGGCTTTAAAAACGAAGTTTCCCTTTTCAATTAGTTCCTGTACTTCATCAATTCTTTTTTGTTGCCGTTCTGCCCGTATCTCTTTACGGCTTTTCGATTCTCTCTCCTGCGCAGCACTTATTCCGGCGAAAGATATCAGCAGGAGAGTCAGTACAAATAATTTTTTCAGTTGTTTCATGGCCGACAGATTTAAAAATTATTTTCAGTTACAATTTTTTAAGACGATTCTTTAAATTTTGTAATTATTTTAAAATACATTAAAAATAGGTGCTTCATCTGGTTAGTATATCATCAAAAATTATTCCGGATTTTGTTAAAAAATTTCAAGAGATCAGTTCTTTCTTGTATTTTTGAAATAAATTGTTCAATCTAATGTTACAAAGATGAAATGAACAAGAAAAATTTTATTATAAAATTTTAAACACATGAAATATATCGGGGCTCATGTAAGTGCAGCCGGAGGAGTTGAGAATGCCCCGGTGAATGCACATCAGATCGGGGCGACTGCTTTTGCCTTTTTTACTAAAAATCAGCGTCAATGGCAGGCAAAACCTTTAACAGAAGAGAATATCAGCCTTTTTAAGGAGAATTGCAGGAAACATGGTTATGAGCCATTTCAGATACTTCCCCACGACAGCTACCTGATAAACCTGGGCCACCCCGAAGCGGAAGCACTTGATAAGTCGAGAAAAGCCTTTCTGGATGAGATGCAGCGTTGTGAGCAGCTGGGGCTTGACAGGCTTAATTTTCATCCGGGAAGTCATCTCAACAAGATAAGCGAAGATGCTTGTTTGTCAATAATTGCTGAGTCTGTCAATTTCTCGCTCGGCAAGACATCGGGAGTTACAGCTGTAATAGAAAACACTGCCGGGCAGGGCACCAACCTGGGATATTCATTTTTACACCTCAGAAAGATAATCGAACAGGTAGATGATAAAAGCAGGGTGGGAGTCTGCATAGATACATGCCATGCGCTGGCTGCCGGATATGACCTCACAACCAGGGAAGGCTTTGAAGAGGTATTTGATGAATTTGAAGATATCATCGGATTCAGCTATCTGAAAGGCATGCATTTCAATGATTCAAAAAAAGAGGCAGGGTCGCGGGTGGACAGGCATGCAAGTCTTGGAAAGGGATCGCTGGGGACTGATATATTTGGATTCATTATGAATGATAAACGGTTTGACGGAATTCCCCTGATCCTTGAGACACCTGATGAAAAATTATGGCCGGAAGAGATATCATTTCTGAAAAGCCTCGTCAAATGAGTTAGTTATATATTATCAGGTTCAGACTCATAATATATAAAGAAACTTGCTCCGGAGAGTTTTCACGAATCCTGCTTTTTGCCTGCAGCCTGTTATTACAGTTCCAGTTTAAGATTATTAAGTTCACCGTTAATTAACTCCATCTCTTCGGATGAAATGGTAATTTCCGCTGCTGCCACATTTTCTGTTACCTGTTTTTCATTTCTTGCACCCGCCAGCACACATGTAATTCCCGGCTGATCGAGAGTCCATCGCAGTACCAGTTGTGCAAGTGTTGCGTTCTTCCCGTCCGCTACCGGTTTGATCTTCTTCAGGAATTCATTGATAAGCGAGCGGTTAGGTTCTTTAAAGAAGGGAGTTCCGGGACGGTGGTCACCTTCGTTAAAGTGATAGTCAGATGTGATCTTACCGGTAAGGAGCCCTCTTTGCATAGGGCTGTAGGCTATAACAGCCTTATTGTTCCTGATACAATACGGAATAAGTTCTTTCTCAATATCCCTGAGAACCATACTGTAAGGCATTTGGTCAGATGTCAGGTTAAAGAATTGGCAGGCATCAGAGAATTGCTGCAGAGTATAGTTGCAGACGCCACCTGCTTTTATTTTTCCCCGGCCTTTAAGGATTTCCAGTGCTTCCATCGTCTCCTCAGCAGGAGTGCTGCTGTCGGGCCAGTGTTGCTGATAAAGGTCAATCACATCGACACCCAGTCTTTGCAGAGAGTCTTCACACTCTTTGATAACACTCTCTTTCTTTCCCACGCGGTAAATAGACAGCTCTCGGCCTTTATTGTCGCGGGTTTTTTCAAAATGGACATGACCCGATTTCCGGTCCCAGCACAATCCGAATTTAGTAAGTATCTGCACTTTATCTCTTTTTCCTTTAATTGCTTTCCCGACAAATTCCTCGCTCTGGCCGAACCCGTAGACAGGAGCAGTATCGATGGTAGTCATTCCCAGGTCGATTGCCTTCTCAATTGCTTTAAGAGACTCTTTCTCGTCAGTGCCGCCCCAGAACCAGCCGCCAATAGCCCAGGCACCAAAGGTTAAGGGTGTTATTTTTATATCAGTTCCGGGTAAAGTGATTTTTTGCATAATAAAAAATTTATATTAACTGATTGAACTCCAGTCGAAGTCCGTTTGCTTATTCATTAAACTCTGCCTGAGTATTTTGTTCTCTTCACTATTCAGCGCAGGGTCGGCTGCCAGTAACTCCGAAGCAATCTGACGTGCAAGCTTTAGGATTTCAACATCCTTGCCAAGGTTTGCAATTTTCAGGTCGAAGCCCATGCCGCTCTGCTGCGTCCCCTCCAGGTCACCGGGCCCCCGCAGTTTCATATCCATTTCGGCGATTTCAAAGCCGTCGTTAGTGCGCACCATGGTTTCCAGCCTTTTCCTGCTTTCGTTACTTATCTTATAAGATGACATAAGGATGCAGTATGACTGATCAGCGCCCCTGCCTACACGTCCGCGCAGCTGGTGCAACTGCGACAGTCCGAATCTTTCTGCATTTTCGACAACCATGACAGATGCATCAGGGACATCAACACCCACCTCTATAACCGTTGTAGCCACCAGGATCTTTGTTTCCCCCTTTTTGAATTTCAGCATTGCATTCTCTTTTTGTACAGGCTTCATCCGGCCGTGCACAATACCGGTCTTAACATCCGGAAACACCTCTGTAATATGCCTGTAACCATCTTCCAGGTTTTTCAGGTCCATTTTTTCTGATTCCGATATCAGAGGGTATACGATATATATCTGTGTCCCTTTCGTCAGTTGTTGTCGCAGGAAATTATAGACCTGCTTACGCCTGTTTTCATAGAAATGCATTGTCTGCACAGGTTTTCTTCCCGGCGGGAGCTCATCAATGATCGACACATCAAGGTCTCCGTACACCGTCATGGCCAGTGTTCTGGGAATCGGGGTTGCAGTCATGACAAGCACATGAGGAGGTATAAGATCATTTTTTTGCCACAGTTTTGCACGCTGAGCCACACCAAAACGGTGCTGCTCATCAATAACTACGAGTCCCAGGTTATTGAAATTCACCGTATCCTCAATAAGTGCATGAGTGCCTATAAGAATCTGCAGCTTACCGGAAGTCAGCGCTTCATGCATCTCTTTTCTGAGGCCGGCACTTGTTGATCCGGTAAGAAGCGCAGTTCCGACATTCATTCCTTCCAGAAATCCGCTTATTGAATTATGATGTTGTTGTGCCAGTATTTCTGTCGGGGCCATCAGGCAGCTCTGGAACCCGTTATCCATCGCAAGTAGCATAGTCATGAGAGCCACCAGTGTCTTTCCGCTTCCCACATCACCCTGGAGAAGGCGGTTCATCTGAACATTCCGGTTCACATCGCGGCGGATCTCTCTCATCACTCTTTTCTGTGCATCAGTGAGCTCAAAAGGCAGAAAATTTTTATAAAAAGTATTAAAGTTATATCCAACCTTTTCAAACCTGTATCCTTTGAATTTATTTTCGCGGTTATGTTTTAGTGAAAGGATCTTCAGCTGAATAAAAAACAGCTCTTCAAACTTAAGCCGGAAAGTTGCATTTTTAAGGTCATAACTGTTTTCAGGTTTATGAATAGATATCAATGCATTTTCGAGAGAGGTGAGTTTCAGTTTTTTCACCAGGTCAGGGGGCAATGTCTCTTTGATCTTTCCTTTTGCAAGATTTATCAGCGTGAGTTGTAATTTATTGACTGCCTTTGAGTTCAGATATTTATTTTTCATGTTTTCGGTGGTCACATAGTACCCCTGAAAAATCCCTGATGGTTTCAGCAGTTTTTCATCCTCCGTTTCGATATCAGGATGGACCACATTAATACGGCCGCCAAACTCCGACGGTTTACCAAAAACAATATATTCCTTATCAGTCTTAAGATTTTCAGACTGCCACTTTACATTCCTGAACCACACAAGGTCTATACTCCCTGTACTGTCATAAAATATGGCAGTCAGCCGCTGTTTATGTCCCGTACCTGCCATGTCAATTGACCGTATTTTGCCTTTTATCTGAATATAAGGCATTTGAGAATGAATTTCCGACACCTTATAAAATTTTGTCCGGTCGATATATTTATAAGGAAAATAATAGATCAGATCGCCAAAAGTTTTTATTTTCAGTTCTTTGGCAAGCAATTCCGCCCGTTTGGGGCCAACACCGGGCAGATATTTTATGTCCTGGTCAAGAAATGCTGACATTTAGCAAATATACTGAATCTTTACTTTTTAGCTATAACCCGTCTGATTCTGATATTAGAATAAGCGAAAAATATTGTCATCAGCGGACTTATAAGGTTAAAGAATGCATAAGGCAAATAGTCGGTTGTTGCAACACCCAGCACCTTCGACTGAGTGGCGCCGCAGGTATTCCATGGCACCAGCACGGATGTCATCGTACCACTGTCCTCCAGCGTCCTGCTGAGCACCTCCGGTTTCAGCCCTTTCTCTTCAAAAGTTTTTCTGAACATTCGTCCCGGCACAACAATAGCAATATACTGGTCAGATGCGGTTATGTTAAAGAAGATACAGGCACACACTGCCGATGCAACGAGGCTTCCGGTGCTTCGTGCGTATTTTACCACCGGCTCAGTAATTCTTTGAAGCAGACCTGCAGACTCCATCATTCCCCCAAAAACCATTGCAGAGAGAATGAGCCATACAGTGTTAAGCATACCTTTCATTCCGGATGTACTTATCAGGTCATTTACATTTTGGTCGGATGTGATCAATGATACATCTCCAAACATAGACTGCATAACCGATATATATGAAGCCTTCAGGTAGTTGTCTGCGACACCGGCCACCTCCTTTACCACCTCAGGCTGAAAGATGATTGCAAAAATGGCTCCAAGGAGTGAGCCTGCAAACAGTGAAGGCAGGGGAGGAGTTTTTAAGATTATGATAGTCAGCAGAATGACAGGCACGAGGAAAAGCAACGGAGAAATATTAAAAGTATCTGCTATTGCTGTTTTGGCAGTTTCTACGGATCCCGTAGCAGTAGAAAAATCAGCATTAAAGCCGATTACCAGGAAAATTATCAGAGAAATAGTTAAAGAGGGGATTGTAGTATATAACATATACTGAATATGGGTAAAAATATCAGTTCCTGCCATTGCAGGCGCCAGGTTGGTAGTATCACTAAGGGGTGATATTTTATCACCGAAATAGGCGCCGCTGATAATAGCCCCGGCCACGACCGGCTCATTAATACCCAGAGCTTTACCTATGCCCATCAGTGCAACGCCGATCGTTGCAATTGTCGACCATGAGCTGCCTGTGGCCACACTGACTATAGCGCTGACAATAACGGCAGTAAACAGGAAAAGACCCGGATTAACAAGATCCAGTCCGTAATATATCATTGCCGGGACAACGCCGCTTATCATCCAAGTGCCGGCCAGGGATCCTATCAGCAGGAGGATTAAGATTGATGGCATAGCAGAACTGATTGTGCTCACAACCTTTTCGCGTATATTGTACCATTTCAGTCCAATACGTTTGGCGATCAGTCCTGCCACCGATGCTGCCAGGAGCAAAGCAATCTGATTAGCGCCGTTAAGCGTATCCTCAAATAAAAAGACATTAGCAGTAAGCAGGGCTATCAGTAAAAAAATCGGCAAAAGAGCTGCAAAAAGATTAGCTTTCCGGTTCATTTAATCTAATTCAAAAAATCAATTTCAAAGAGGGTTGCAACTAAAATTCCGGTATAAACCTAACAATAAACCGGCAATTTTTTTATTCATCTCTTGAAATAATCCTTTTTAAATAATTAATTGTTTATATTTTCGTTTTTGAAGTATTACAAAAAGTAGTATGAAGAGAAATTACCTTGATTTATTTTTGGCAATAAGTTTATTAGTAATTGCCACACTGTCATCATTCGCCCAGAGAAGCAACGGACTGATTGTTGAGGGAACAGTGACCGTTCAGGAGGGTACGGCAGATGGCGCTGTCATTCAAATGTTTCGTGACGGACAGAGGCTCGATAATTATGGGATAGGAACAGACGGTAAGTATAAGACAGAGTTGAATTACAATCATGAGTTTACACTTATATTCTCCTGTCCGGGTAATTTTCCCCAGAAGATAGTTGTAAATACGAGAGTCCCGCAAAGCGTCCTCCAGCGCAATCCCCTTTTCCCGCCCTTCACGGTCAATATAAACCTCTTTACAGAGATCCAGGGTATAGACCGTACATTTTCAGAAAATACAGTCCTTAAGATATATTACAGCGAGAGTGTCGATAATTTTATATCAGACCTATATTATAATGATGCCCAGATAAAGCACCTGATTGACCAGGCCATCCTGCAGTCAAAGATGATCGATAAAGAAGCAGATTATCTGGCAACCTTAACCAAAGCAGAGCTTGCCGAGTTAAGAAAAGAGTATGACCAGCTCATTAAAGAAGCAGAAACAGAATACAGGAATGAACAATTTTTGAATGCATTGGATGGTTATCAGGCTGCAAGTCAGATATTTCCGAAGGAACAGTATCCCCGCGACAGGATTGCAGAGATAAACGACCTTCTCGGAATGCTGATGGTTGCAAACGAAAGGGAAAAAGCGCTGATTGAGCGATTTGAAACATTAATAAAGCAGGGAGACATGCACTTTGACCAAAAGGAGTATGAGGAAGCGAGGAATTCATATCAAAGGGCATTATCAGTGAGGCCGGGTCATAGTCATGCCTCCCAAAGACTTGATGAGATAAATAATATACTCAGGCAACTTATCATCGACCGGGAATATAATAATCTGATAGCCTCAGCAGATAATGCTTTCAGGGAGGTATTGTACAGTGAAGCTCAACAAATATACCGGCAGGCCCTTCAACTAAAGCCCGGTGAGTCATGGCCAAAACAGAGAATAGAAGAGATTCAAAAGATTATGCAGCAGCAAGTTGCAGATGCTGAAAAACAAAAAAATTACGACGAGTCTGTTTTTCAGGCAGAGCTGATGTATCAAAAGCAGTTTTATGACAGGGCCATCTCGTTTTATGAAAATGCGCTGACTTATAAAGAAGGTGACTCACTGGCAACTGCGAGGATAGCTGAGATAAAAGAGTTAATGGCAGAGCTGGCCAACAGGACAATGTATGACAAATTGATTGCTGCAGCCGACAGGGCATATAACAGGAAAAGATATGAAGAAGCATTGGATCCATACCGGCAGGCAGCCGACATATTACCTGAAGAAGAGTGGCCCGGAATCCAGATTGAAAATATAAATAACATCCTGAATGCTGAAAAGAATTTTAAAGATTTGACAGGCAGGGCAGATATTGCTTTTACAGAACAGAGGTATCCCGAGTCAAAGGTACTTTACGAACAGGCTTTAGAGATCCGTTCAGACGATAAATATGTACAGGGACGGATTGCTGAGATAAATGGAATATTAGGAAAAATAGCACAGCTTGAACAGCAGTATAAAAATCTTGTCGACAGGGCAGACAGGTTGTTCGGCGAGGAAAAGTATGATGAATCGAAAACTGTCTTTACAGAAGCAGGGAAATTAAAACCCTCGGAAACCTATCCTCCTGAAATGATTTCGAGGATAGATTCAATAGCAGAAGAACAAACCCGTTTACTGGCAGAACAAAAAGCAGCAGAGGAAGCAGCAAGGATAGCCGCCGAACAAGCCCGTCTGGCAGCCCTACAGGCAGAGAAAGACAGTCAGTATAACACCGCGATAGGCAGGGGCGACAGCCTGTTTACTGCCGCAGTGTATGAGCAGTCAAAGTCTGAGTATCAGTCAGCCCTGAAGATCAAGTCCGACGAGAGCTACCCAAAGGAGAAGATAGCAGAGATCGACAACCTTATGGTACAGCTTGCTGCTGCCCAGAGATCTTACGACCAGGCCATAGCTGCCGGTGACCTTGAATTCAGACGCGAAGCATTTGCAGAGGCCAAAAGTTACTATATGGCAGCCACAGAGGCTAAGCCTGAAGAGAGCTATCCTGCAGAGATGATAACCCGTATAGACTCCATAACAACAGAGCGAGCCCGTCTTGCCGCCGAAGCAGAAGCCGCCGAACAGGCCCGTCTGGCAGCCCTACAGGCAGAGAAAGACAGTCAGTATAACAGGGCAGTGGGCAGAGGCGACAGCCTGTTCACTGCCGCAGTGTATGAGCAGTCAAAGTCTGAGTATCAGTCAGCCCTGAAGATCAAGTCCGACGAGAGCTACCCAAAGGAGAAGATAGCAGAGATCGACAACCTTATGGTACAGCTTGCTGCTGCCCAGAGATCTTACGACCAGGCCATAGCTGCCGGTGACCTTGAATTCAGACGCGAAGCATTTGCAGAGGCCAAAAGTTACTATATGGCAGCCACAGAGGCTAAGCCTGAAGAGAGCTATCCTGCAGAGATGATAACCCGTATAGACTCCATAACAACAGAGCGAGCCCGTCTTGCCGCCGAAGCAGAAGCCGCCGAACAGGCCCGTCTGGCAGCCCTACAGGCAGAGAAAGACAGTCAGTATAACAGGGCAGTGGGCAGAGGCGACAGCCTGTTCACTGCCGCAGTGTATGAGCAGTCAAAGTCTGAGTATCAGTCAGCCCTGAAGATCAAGTCCGACGAGAGCTACCCAAAGGAGAAGATAGCAGAGATCGACAACCTTATGGTACAGCTTGCTGCTGCCCAGAGATCTTACGACCAGGCCATAGCTGCCGGTGACCTTGAATTCAGACGCGAAGCATTTGCAGAGGCCAAAAGTTACTATATGGCAGCCACAGAGGCTAAGCCTGAAGAGAGCTATCCTGCAGAGATGATAACCCGTATAGACTCCATAACAACAGAGCGAGCCCGTCTTGCCGCCGAAGCAGAAGCCGCCGAACAGGCCCGTCTGGCAGCCCTACAGGCAGAGAAAGACAGTCAGTATAACAGGGCAGTGGGCAGAGGCGACAGCCTGTTCACTGCCGCAGTGTATGAGCAGTCAAAGTCTGAGTATCAGTCAGCCCTGAAGATCAAGTCCGACGAGAGCTACCCAAAGGAGAAGATAGCAGAGATCGACAGGATAGTCAGGGAGCAGATGGTGGCCAGGCTTGAGCAGGAGAGGATTGACAAGTCATATCAGGATGCCATTTTTTTTGCAGACCAACAGTTCAACATAAGGAATTATAACCAGGCAAAACAGAGTTATGAGAAAGCTTTAACTATTAAACCTGAAGAAGTTTATCCCGGAGAACGGGTTGAGGCAATTGACAAAATTTTGGAACAACAGGAGACTGACGAAGCTTATCGCACTGTTATCCTTGCAGCAGACGGTTTATTCAGGAGCCGGACATATAACGAAGCTAAAGAGGAGTATAATAAAGCATTGACATTAAAGCCTGGAGAGAGCTATCCTGCAAATCAGATCAAAAAGATTGATGATATATTTAGACAAGAGGAGGAGCGCATATTGGCTGAACAAAAGGCAGCGGCTGATCTGGAAGAGAGAAAACGGGTTCTGGAACAGCAGAAGCAGGAGATGTTAGAAGTGGAAATAATGAGTGATGCCGGGCTAAATCAACTGTATGACCAGTATATTGCACAGGCTGATGAGTCCTTTGACAATAAACAGTATAATATTTCCAGAGCGTGGTATTACAGAGCATGGGACATAAAACCAAAGGAGACCTATCCGCCAGCGCGGATCAGTGAGATAAACAAGTTGGTAAACGGATTACTTTTAAATCAGCGTGACAGGGATTATCAGGGATTTATAGACCTTGCCGATTCTACATTTCGTGAAAATCAGCTTGCTGTTGCAAGGGGCTGGTATAACCGGGCATTATCTGTTAAATCTGAGGAAAGTTATCCGAAAGAACAACTTCAGGCTATAAGTAAGTTAATAGAAGAGCGGATGGCCAGCCGTTCCGGAGAGAAATTTGAAGAGTATTCAGAAACAGCGAAGGAAGCTTTTGAGAATAATAATTATAATGTTGCCCGTTTTTGGTATAGAAAAGCATTAGAGCTAAGGCCCGATGATGAAAATGTAAAACATCAACTGGAAGAGATCCGGAAGGCGGTTAACTGAACCGGATACATATTTATAAACAGACAGGCTTTTTGCAGGCGTAACTGATTATTTCAGGTTGCTCTGTATCACCGTTCCGGTTGCAGTCCCGCACCTGAAGGGGATAGCAACTGGTTATCTATGGTTGCCCGGCCTTCTGCCCAGTTGTCTCATGACCTCCTGTTGAATGCATTTAAGCAATTGCAATGTAAGGTGTTCTGAATATATCCTTATTATCTCCTGCACACGAGCTTCAATTATCAATCCGCCTCTGGCAGCATCAAAAAACTTACATTCACCATTGTTTTTAACTCTGTTTATCAGCAATTCAAAATCATCCTGTCCCAGGTAGACGGGTATCGAAATATACCCCTCATTCTTATTGGATTTATCCAGAAATATTCCCTCATCAGAGCGCTCCAGAAGGAAGCATTTATTCACGGTAATCAGCGCTTCTGTCTCGAAGATTGTCTTTTTAAGAAAACAGACCCCCAGGTTTTGAAAACATTGTTGTAACATTTTCAGATGTTCATAATCAGGAAAATTCCGGATCCTGATAGCAGAAAAACTTTGATTTTTAAAGTACAAAACTGAGCCGGCAGCATTAACTCTGTTTTTTGCGCAGATATCAATATTTTGAGTAAGCCGGAGAGCCTCTTCAAGGGTATAATACTTTTCTGTCAAAAGAAAAAGCGAATTTGGCCTCGGTTTCTCGGGCATCCATCCGTAGTAGCCTGCATATGGCATGTTGGCTTCAGCAACACAGGTATGTTCAAGAATGTTGGATTTCAGCCAGATTAATGATTCCTTTTTGGTGATGGATCCACATACATACATTAAATTTTTTGTTTCCATAGCACTTTATTAAAGAACAGAAGTTACCAGATAATACATAAATCAGAATAAAAAGTTACGATTATTTAAATATCAATTAAAGTATTTATTATGAATTGCACTGAATTTTATAATTAAAGAGTTATGTGAAAATTGAAAAATTGATTTGAATTTTTCTTAACTTTCGGAAAATAATAAACTGTTAAAACTAAGCATTTGCCTCAGCCTGATTTCAATATTGAGATTTCTTTGTTAAATGGACTGAAAAACAGCAAACACGATTGTTTTAAAAAGTTGTTTGAGCTTTACAGTAAACCGCTGTATAAATTTTCTCTTGCATACCTGAAATCTGAACAGGCAGCAGAGGATGTTGTACAGGAGGCATTCCTGAAGATTTGGAAAAGAAGGAAGGACATTGATACAGGCAAATCATTTCATTCATACCTCTTTACAATTGCACTCAATTCCATTCGAAAACAGTTTAACGACTTAGCGGGAGCAAACCGGTTAAAGCATGATATTTTAAAGGAAGTAAACAATAATGGCAAAAATATTGATGAGACAGATGATTACCAGGAGATGCTGGTAAAACTGGAATCATTGATAAACAAAATGCCGGCAAGGCGGAGGGAGATTTTTTTAAAGAAGAAGATTGAGTGCAAGTCATTGAAAGAGATTGCAGAAGAGTGTAATATTTCCATCAAAACGGTTGAATGCCATATTACAGAGTCGATGAATTTTCTCAGGGAAGAGTTCAGTAAATCGGGGATCAACGGGATGGTATTTTTTTTAATGTTTGTATAATGGATTATTTTTAAATATGATAAAATTATTTTAACTTAAATCTTTTAGTTATGAATAGAGTAAGTAATAATTCCGGCTATAAACGTCGTGAATTCATCAAATCGGCAGGGTTGGCAACAACAGGCCTTGCCATGGCTCCGGGGATGGCATTTCCGGGAATTAATCAGGACACAAAGAAGCTCCGTGTCGGATGGATAGGCATGGGGGGCAGGGGTGTGCAGATCATGCGTTCAGCTTTGGCAACAGGACTTGTAAATGTTGTTGCAGTATGTGATATACTGGAAGAGCGCAACACTATAGCACAGAATATAGTTGTTGAAGCAGGTCAGCCCAGGCCTGAGGCATATGGCCGCGGACCGGAGGACTGGAAGAGGATGATGGAGCGTAATGATCTGGATTCTGTCATCTGTTCCGGTCCCCTGGAACTGCACCCGGCCAGTATGATAATGTGTATGGAGAAGGGTATCATAGGGGCAAGCGAATTGCCTATATGTGACGGTATTGAGGAAGCTTGGGAGCTTATTGAGGTTTATCACAGGACAGGAGTTCCGTTCATGATGCTTGAGAATTACATCTACCGCAGGTTTGAGCAGATGGTAATGAACATGATCCATCAGGATGTATTCGGTGATATCTCCCATTGCACGGTAAGTTACATGAATGAGAGTCCGTATATTATGTTCGATGAGAATGGCACTCTGCTATGGAGAGGTAAAGAGAGGGCGCTGCGCAACGGAAACCAGTATCCCACACATGCTGTAGGGCCGGCAGCAAAGTGGCTCGATATAAACCGCGGTGACAGGTTTGAGTATCTGGTGTCAATGGGCAGCAGGTCACTGGGACTGAATCATTATGCGAAGCGCACGTTAGGGGCAGATCATCCGTTTGCACATAAGAACTGGCCTTTGAATGATGTGAATGTGACGCTGATCAAGACCTTTAAAGGGATAAGTGTTACTGTGGTGTATGATGCCATATTGCCGCGTCCGGGAGAGTATGTTCAGCGGATACAGGGTACAAAAGGATTGTCATCCGGCACACTGAATGCAGTTCATATCCAGGACCGCAGTCCCTTTAAAAAATGGGAGGATGCAAAGTTGTATTATGGTGAGTTTGACCATCCTAACTGGAAAAAGCATGGCGAGACTGCAGTAGGGTATGGTCACGGAGGCGGCGATTACATAATGTTTGTTGATTTTGTGACAGCTGTGCTAAATAAGAGAGACATGACAGTTGATCCGTATGATGCTGTTACCTGGAGTACCTTAAATGATCTGACAGAGACATCAGTCAATAATAAGAGCCGTCCGGTTGATTTCCCTGATTTCACACTAGGACGCTGGCAGAAGCGCAAGCCATTGCCTGATATAGCGGTATAGTAATTTTGTGAGGAGAGGGGTTGGGTTTAGATTTCAATCCGTCGGCTGAAGCCGACGGCAATGGATAAGGCTCTGAGGTGAGAGGCTGCTGTTACCTGCACCGTCGGCTGAAACCGGCGGCAATGGATAAGGCACAGAACTAGAACAGCAACATTAGATAAGGCTCTGATAATCATAGCCTGCTGGTTCATAGCCTTATTTCTTGCCGTTCACTTTAGTGAACGGATCAAGATAGTTGGTGGCTTTTTTTTTGTCCCGATTAAAATCGGGATGGGATTTAAGGGGTAATACCCCTTAAATTAATTGAAATTTAAATGTTTAATAAAATTATATTCAAATGAATAAATTGATTATAGTAATAGCGTTGGTTATTAATTTAACAGTGATTTGGTTACCGAAAGTAACCATGGGGTTTCAACAGCCGGTTGGCGAACTTTCCATCGGCGATGAACACCTGGGAGGAATTGTATTTTATCTTTACAAAGGAGAGGATGGCCGTCAGCATGGCCTTGTAGTTTCTCCAACAGAGGCCCTGGCTGCCTGGCAAAGTCCGGTTAGCCTGGTGAATGCCGGCAGCACCACAGATGGCCCTGAGAATTATAAATTAATGGTTGACAGTCCTGCCAAGGACTGGATCACCTCAAATTTCAGCAGTGAATGGTATCTGCCGACCCTGAATGAATTAAGTATACTGTGGGTAGTTCGATTCAAGATCAACGAGGCTTTACAGAAGGGGTCCCATACACCTTTGTCGATGGACGGATACTACTGGTCCAGCCGGGAAAGAGGTGAGAAATTTGCCTACTTCTTTAATTTTGAGGATGGCGACCCATATACATACGGTAAGGAGGTTAAATACAGTGTTCGGGCAGTCAGGGCATTTTAGCTTCGGGTGTAATAATTGTTTAATCTTATCATGAAAGTACTATTTATGTGTAATATCCAATATTGAGTTTAGTATAAAAAGTAAATTTTTTTATTGATCAATACCTTATATATTTTATAATTAATTGAAAAACAAATTAATATATTTTTAAATTTGTCTAAAAAGGGTGTGAAGCCCCTTTTTAGACCCAACCCAATAATAATAAATACAGATCTATGAAAAAGTACAATAATTTTTTTGGGAATAAGATATCAAGACGTAAATTTATCGGCAGTTCAGCAGCATTGACAACCATGGCTATGCTCCCTTCCGGAATTATTTCCTGTCAGGGGTCAAACGGCAAACCCAACTCCAGATTTGGCGGGGTGCAGATCGGAGTACAGACATACAGTTTTCGCAGTATGCCCTTCAGCGCTGAAGAAATATTGGGATACCTCCTGGATTGTGGATTGAACACCTGTGAGCTCATGGCTGATCCTATGGAGCAGTTTGCAGGAATTCCAAGATATCAGGGACCGTCCTATCCCCGCGGAACAGAGTTGACCGATCAGCAGAAAGCTGAACTGAATTCTGCTCAGGCTGAGTTTGCCAAAGAGGTCCGTTCATGGCGGAGTACTGTCTCAATGGATAAGTTCAAAGAGTTGCGCAGGATGTATAATAACGCAGGAGTCACTATACATCTGGCCAGGCTTGGCGATCCCAAATGGTCAGATGAGGAGATTGACTATGCATTTAAGGTAGCCGACACACTCGGCTCAAACGGAGTTAAATGGGAACTATCTCTCGACGCAGTACAGCGGCTGGCTCCCTTTTGCAATAAATACAATATGATGGCCAACCTGCATAATCATTACCAGGTGGCAGAGCCCGGCTTTAGTTATGATAGATATCTTGCATACAGTGACAAGCTGATGATCAATTTTGACGTAGGCCATTATGTGGGAAGTTTAGGGAAACATCCCAATGAGATCATCGAAAAGTATCACGACAGGATCATTGCCATACAGATAAAAGACAAGACCGGCCCTGATACAGACCCTCCCAATACCAATTTGCCTTACGGACAGGGAGACACACCCCTTGAAGATATATTGCTGCTCATTAAAAAGAACAAATGGCCGATCATTGTAGATATAGAACTTGAGCACAAAATACCGGAAGATTCCAATGCGGTATTGGAAGTGAAAAAGTGCATGGAATATGTAAAGGAGATCTTGCTGGCATAAAGTCTGATCACAAAATTGAAAAAAATTGTTTTTTCACCGGGGATTTTTTTGTTTTCAGGATGATGCTTGATATTTTTTTTTGCGTAAAACCTTAAAATTCCTGCTATTTGCAGGATCGTGTAATTGGAGTGAGGGATAAATGCTTTTAAGAAGGAATTAATAACCTTAAATTAAGTTTTAATGAAGTTACTTGCCGGGAAAACCGCAATAATAACAGGAGCCTCACGCGGAATCGGTAAGGCAATAGCTGTGAAATTTGCTGCTGAAGGATGCAATATTGCTTTTACTGATCTTGTGGGTGATGACAATATGAAAGCCACTGTAAAAGAGCTGAAAGAATTTGGCATAAAAGCAAAAGGTTATCCTTCGGATGCATCAAAATTTGCTGAAACAGATGCTGTTGTAAACCAGATTATTGATGAATACGGACAAGTTGATGTCTTGGTTAATAATGCAGGCATTACACGGGATGCACTTCTGATTAGGATGACTGAAGGGCAGTGGGATGAGGTGATCAATGTAAATTTGAAATCGGTATTCAATTTTACCAAAGCAGTGCTGAATTTTATGCTGGAGCAACATTCAG
>CAZBWK010000093.1:0-16098 GCA_964495655.1 uncultured Prolixibacteraceae bacterium
TTCATGGCGTGATGCCTGCTTTAAAATTTATTCTTACATTATAGTGCTCGTTTCATACAAAAAGAATTCAATTTTTTATTTTTTCATCAAATCTGATGTATAATTGCCACCTGGTAATTTGCCATTAAGTCAGTGGTCTGAAATTTAGTCAGCTTTTTGCATGTGGCGGACTTTTTTTCACTCTCAACGTTTAATCACAAACTGAAGGTCATTGACAATATCGCCGTAAGTTGACTGTTTTATTCCAAAATATATTTGAGGCGGGGTGGATGTCATATTCAGCTTTTTCATTTGATCGGCATCCACCTGAGCATAATATTTCCCCGGAGGTAATCCGAGCCAGGTAAATCCGCCATTCTGTTCGGTCATTGTGGAGGCAACACGTTTGCCTTCGTCGGTAAAAAAGTTTACAACAATCCTTCCTTGTCCCCTTATTCCATTGCCGTTTTCAATAAAAACCCAGCCATTGGCTTCTCCCATAGGCAATACCGGGATATCAATTTTTTTAAACTGATTGGGATCAATATACACACGGATATTTTTATTTGTTATCCTCCACGATATTTGTTCCAACCCCTTGTCGTCGAGTGTTAATACATAGCTGGTGTAAGGTTCCATGCCTGTAATGCGTATAATAGAATCGTTAATGCCTTTTAAAATATGTCCGCCGCTCATTTGCACAGACAATCCCGGAACATACGGCTCTCCCTTTTCTCTGGTGCCATTGTGGTTTATGTCCACAAACGGCGCAATTGCCACCCCACCCCGTCCCGTTGCGGATTGGTTATCTTTATGGATATATCCATTGCCGCTTCCGAATGCAAGGCTTCCCTGAGCTCCCTGAGTCAAAGAAAAATCGTCGCCGGAAACGCGGGTAGAAAAATTTATCTGGGTAAAAGGAAGATCCCAGCGAAAGGAAAAGTTCAGGCTGCGGTAAACTGACCGGAAATTTTCTTCGCCTGAAATTGATAAATACCCTGAACGGGATATCCGTTTTTCCAATTCAGCTTTTACGAAAGTTATTTCCTTGTTGGTGATATCTACTTGTCCCTGGGACCTGACGGTAAATCCGTGTCCTAATCTGAATCCAAGGCCTATATTACTATACAAAAATGGCTTGCTGCTTTCAAGCCAATTGGCATAAACGTTCAAATTGGCATTTACCCTGCCCAGAAAAGTGGAAAGTGTAACGTCGGCGATGTTGTAGGACAGCATTTCATATACATTTTGGCGGAAAGACCAACGGGTGTAGCCACTTAGGAAAGGAAACCGCAAAGGAACGGATAAAGTGGCTTTTCGTTCTTCAAGATAGTTTAGCCGGATAGCCTGTTGTTCTTTCACGTACCGTGTATAATCAAGTTCCAGCATAGGGCCGGAAGCCAGGCGGTAATTTGCCAGTGCTTTTAAACGTACTCCTTTGGCATATTTTCCCGTAATGAGGAAGTTGCGGAAGGGGGTTACCGATGCCGTCAGAAAAGGTATATTTCTCCCTTTGGAAATGGACGAGAGGTATTCCATACCTCCCCCAATTGTGACAAAGCGGTTTAGCCCGTATTTTATGTCGCACTGTCCAAACACCGAATTTTCTCCATCCATTACTAAACCGGAACTCAGGGTATATTCCATTTCGCCGGTGGGCAAAAAATTGAACGGGGTATTGAGAAAGTGCTCTTTAATTCGTTCTTCCCCGTAAGGCCCGTAAAATTTTAGCATCACCTGCGACGACCCGTAAACCAGTGGTACATCGAAACTGTAAAAGCCCGATGCGTCGGCTGTCTGGTAATCTACAATCACATTATTGACATACAGTTCTACCGTCCATCCGGGTTCCGTGTGATCGCTAATGGTATATTCTCCAAATGAACGGCGGTAAGTCGTTGGGGCATTGGTAGCCGTTATGCCAGCCACCGGATCGTAAACAGAGGAAATGGAAAGCGGATTGATTTTCCCCAGCTTGATTTGTTTGACGATTTTTGTACGATTGTTGGCCCACCGCCAGTAGTACTGTTGATTGCGTTCATGGAATCCCTCACGGGTGGAGTAATTCATCGTCAGATTGGTTTCGCCGCCAAACAGTTCGGCTCCTGTGGAGATGTTTATCCTTGTATCGTTGGATTGCTTTTTACTTTGGGTGGAGTGAACAGCCCAGTCGGCAACTCCGAACCGGAAAAGATGGTATTCCCGTTCTAAGGTCGTATCCACTTCTACCTCTCCTTTGAGCTGATCTACATTTTTTCGGAACTGGCGAAGGCGTATTTCCCGGATGGCAGGCACCTCGAAATCGGGTTTAATTGCAACCGAAAGGCTGCGGAAACTGAAGGTGCAATACAACCCGAACAGCGGTCCGAAAAGTTTGTGATCCAAATACAACTCTGTTTCGGTTTTTATTTGGTCGGTTATCTCCAATGACCAGGTTTCGTTATCGACAAAAATTTGTTTGTTCCGGTTGTCTATCAAGTACCGCTTTTTTTCATCCACAATAAATCCCGATACAGTATCCAGGTTAGCCGAGGGTTCCACTTTCAGCTGCAAAAATTGAAAAATATCGATTACCGGCAGAAGGAGCTGACCGGAATCGAAAACATACAATGGGGTCAACTCTGTTGCTCCCACTCCCTGTACCCTAACAGTCACAAAAATTTCTTCGTATTCAATGTTTTCACTGTAAACCTGTTTAATTGAAAATCCTGTGAGGGAAGTAAACAATGGGGTTGTATAAAGCAAAAGCCTCACAACTTTTTTTAATATCTTTGCTCTTCTCTTATAAAAAATAATATTGCAGATTTGGTTTTTATAAAATACCTTTCTATACCTCCCCCTTCTAAAAAAGGGGGGGTACACCCTGATCAACATTTTGCACAACATCGGGCTTCATCTCCCGATTTTTTTTAGCATCATTCCTGGACAAAAGTCACCGTAAAACTCCCGGCATAATCGCCCGGCGGGTTTTCTGCTATATTACCTGCATGCAAGGTTGCGCCTACTTTTACAGGGTTCACAAAAGGATGGGCAGCTGTTGTTACAAAGTTATTTCCCTGCTTGTCTGAAACAAAGTCGGTAACTATCATGCTTTCACCCCCGCCAATCCGTATAAGGCTTGCCGATACAGGGAACAGGATATGCACCATCCGTCCATGTGTAAGGCGCACATTGAAAATGGCCGGCGTACCAGACAACGATGTCAGGGCAGTAATCGTTCCCGAAACGGTGCGGTTCCCTTCAGGAGTGATGGTTACCGTACCGCCGGAAGCCCCTGTAAAAAAGCTACCAAAAGCTAACTCCTGCTCCGCATAGACCAGCAACCGGTTGGGAGGGGGGAATGGCGTTTGTGCATAAAGCCTGGCGAAAAAAAATAAAAGGGGGAAGGCCACTGTTATTCTCTTGCACAGAAGTTTCAAGAAGCCGGGTAAATACAGTATGTTTTTTATTGGAGCTCTTCCTGTAAAAGGCATTTGTTCTAATTTAACTCCAATTCCTTTTCATCAAATATTTCAGGCTTCGCTTCGTTGGAACTGCTGTAACGCACGAGTAATTTCCCTGTTGCGATATTCGATCCTTCCGGGAAATTCAACGGCATGGAGAAACGACGAAGCGTATTCGGAGTATAAATAGCAATTCCCCTGACAGAACCTACCTGTGCTTTTTCACCCTCAGTATTCAAATAAGTGGCTTCCAAATCCCCGTACACCGAACGGTTACCTTTCCTGTTTAAGGTTACCTTCAGCATAGGGGGCTTATCTTCTTCCTGTTCAACAGACAAATCACTCAGAACTATTTGGGAAGAAAGACTCCCCACCCGGATAATCACGGGAATTGAAATCCCGAAAATGGGAGTAAGTCTGACCCCAATCGAGGTACTGTCGGTCAGCAGCTCTTTCTCCCCTAGAGGTTTCACCTCGGGTACTGCCCTGAAATAAAGATGGGAACGGTATTCGCCATCCATCATGTCGGGTGCGCGCCTTACCTGCATCCTCACTATCTGCGACTCGCCTGGCGCAAGCTGTACTGAACGGGGAAAAAAGCGGAGGAATGAATCGGCAAACAACTGTCCTGGCTCCGGTTCGGTAATCTCTTCAAAACTCCCGTCCTTCGTCATGTGGTACTGCAAAAAGGAGATGGAGTAAAATGCTGAATCCTGGCCTGTATTGGCCAGCGTGATTTCCTCCCGTTGTTTGTTGCCTTCAAAAACAATACGCCGGGGTGTCACCAACAAATCTCCCTGGGCAAGGAGGGAAAACGGCAGTAGTAGTACAAAACCCACTGTAAACGCTTTACAGATACAATAAAAAGAAAACAGAGGCTGCCTGGAAATAAGTACTTTTTTCATGTTCTTTAAATTGATTTTTAGTCCTTTCCGAAACTACATATTATTTTTACCAGTTCAAATGATGATAAAAGTTTTAACTTTTTTGATTAACAGTAAATTTAATAATTATAAACGACAAATAGGATTTATGGCTGTGGACGCTTTATGGACAGTCAATTATAATGTCGGCTCAGCTTATATTTTCTCTAAGGTTTTGCAATGAGACAAAAGCATTTGGCAAGGAAAACGCTATCATTAACCGACATGGCACTAATTATAAGCAAAAGTTAATAAGTAGGTTCCGGCATATAACCCCACCGGATTTTCATCCAATGGACCGACTATAATAGTGGCACCGATACTGATGGAACGGGAACCGTCAGGTAGCGTTACCGCGTCTCCTCCAGGAGGAGGGTCGGAAATCCATTCCTCCACCTGCATTGTTTTACCGCTTTGCCGGTGAACCAGTACGGAAGGATTATCCGGCAATCTAATGGTAAAAGAGGTGCCTGGGGCTCCCGAAACCAGGAAATGCCCAGGACTATAACTTCCTCCGGTCAAAACAACCGTTCCTTCAATAGTACAAAGCCCCAGCGGTGTCACGGTAATGGCGCCCCCGTTATTACCGGGCGTAAACCGACCGAAATTCAACGCCTCATCCTCATTGGCTGCCAGCGCCTCGATAACCTCGGCAAATACCTGTGCAGTGACGCTCTGCTGTGACTTAACTTTGCCTATACTCATAAATAAAAGAACAACCAATACAATGTACCTGCCGGACACTATTATCCTTTTATTTACTTTCATTAAATTTTTATCTTTTAAAGGAGCAACAAAATGGGTACCTTCATTAAGGATTGACGCGATTTCAATTGTAATTTACAATCACGTTAAATGAACCGAGGTACGTACCTGCAGCTTGGTTGACACCAACTTGAAGTGTAGCCCCGACTTGGAATACTTCTTGTCCTCCTGTTAAAACTTCTGTAGCATTATGAACAAAATCAGTTAAATTCATATTATCACCAATCTCAGCTGCATCTTCAAGTTGTACTGCATTATCAGCAGGCAAAGTAATTGAATAAACAGAGCCAGAAAAACCTGTAACTGTAAATTGTGCAGAAGAAACAGTTCCTGGTACTGTAGGGAATGTTGCTCCATTAGTCTGAGTTCTGGCATTAGCAAAATCAACGGTTACAGTCCCTGCAGTACCACTTGAAATGATATTCCCGAAAGCAAGGTCTGTGTTTTTGGTAATGTCGATAGGTGTAATAATTACAGCCGAAGCTTCTGCATTTGCAGATTCGTCATATTGTGCACTTACTTGTTGCATTGCGGACACCATAAATAAAAGGCCCGCAAACAGAAAAATTAATTTTCTTTTCATGATTTTGATTTTAAATTTTTATAATACAACATACTTTTATTGATAAATTATTAAAAATAAATGTTTTACACAGTTTAAATATACTGTTTTTCAGCCGGCGCAAATTTACAATCCGGTCTGATTCAGGTTTTAAACCAGGTGTTTGGATTTCGGAAAAAGTTGTGTAGATTTCGGAAAAACAGGATAATAATGGCTTTTCAGAGCTGTTTTTAACAGATTCTCAGGTTAAGAAATTGTAAAGCATTAATAAATTGCCGTTTCTGTTAACGGTTAAAAAACAGGCAGATGAAACGAACATTAACTTTTTTAAACAAAGACTATCGGAAAATGAGAATACCTTAAACTGCTTTACCCCGCTGATGCAGGCATTTCGATATTTTTGTTTCCGAAGTCTGATTTCTGTATTGTCCCGGCGCCATATCTGTTATGTTCTTGAAGGCGTTGATGAAGGTGCTTCGGGAATTGAACCCTGACTTTTCCATTATTTGTTCGAGCGATAAAGGATAATGCAAAGGTGTTTGCATGAAGCTAATTGCTTCATGTACCCGGTACTTATTTAAAAAATTGGAAAAATTCATCTCCGCGCAAAGGTTTATAGCTTTGGAAACATACTTTTCATTTGTATAAAGTTGTTGTGCTATATCCCGAATGGTGAGAGCAGGATCCAAATAAATTTTTTCCTTCTCGAACAAACGCAACACTCCGTTGTATATTTTTCTGAATTTTTCCTGTTCGCAGGAAGGTATCTGCTGCTGATTATTATTCTGATAATAGGTTGACCTTTTGCCGACAGTTAATTGAAAATGTTCTTTATAAAAGGCAGTCAGATTCACAAACCGGAGGCGAAAATAGACAATGGAAAAAAGAAGAAAGAAGGTCATAATCAAAAAAAGAAAAAAAAGAATCAACAAATGAGATTTTTGACGGGAAATTAATAATTCCTGTTTTGCGATATATTTATCTTTCTTTTTTAACTCCTCAATATAAAATGCATAGTGACTCAGTGAATCGTTTTTCAACAAGGAAACATCGTTCTTTCCTCTGGTAAGGTATTCCATTATCGCAGTATCACTGGCAGAGGTGCTACTTTCGCCATAAGATAAAACAGCATTTATTCCAATCACTTTTCCAGGTAAAAACAGTAAGAGAAAATAAACGGCCATGGGAGCAATAAAACATGTAACTGGCTTTTTTACAGCCATTTTTTTGGGGGCAGATGAGATAATAGCTTTACCTGCCATTTGATCAAGTGAAGTTTTTTAAAGGGTACAATTTTAAAAAAAACTTATCACTTTATACAAAGGGGCTGTATAGACATTTTGTAGACAACACTGTGAAATTCAATTATAGGAAAAAATAACCTGGTATTTTCCTTCTAAATATTTATCGTCTCCTAAAACGAAGTGATTGTCAGGCATTCCTGCAAATTTGAAAACCGCTTCCTTATTTTTCCGGTTAGCAGGGTCTGTTGAGCACTCGGCACATAGATACGTACGGAAATAATAACTTTTCCCATTTCGGCTTTTCAAATCCGCAGAAAAAATATTTACCTCGACAAACCTTTCGGGATCGTTGTTCAGCTCTATTTCACCGAGATCTATTGCATTTGCCATACTGTCTTTTTTTATTTGGAAATAATTATTGTTTGCATTGACTGTGATCCCTATTGGTTCCACTATTTCAGCAAAAACATGACCTGTTGCAGGTACCTGTGCCCCCAAGTTGTTCAGACCGTGGAAAAACAGAATGAATATAAAAATAAACAATATAATTTGTTCTAACCTTGTTTTACTTTTACTGTTAACCAGAGTTGGAACACCGTTATGTGGAATAAATCCGGACATTTAAATTAAAAATGTAAAATGAAAATCTTTAACAGTTCTACATTGCACGCCACTATTGAAAATACTCATTACAAAAATTTTCATTTCATTATTATTGTTTATTATAAAGATAGATGAAATTCATCATTTAGAATGTTTCTCCTAAGTTAATGGCAGTACACGACATATTTTACCGTACTGATGGCCACGTTTTCAAAACTTTTTATTGCGCTTCTCAATTTTGATACACACTTAGAACTTCATGATGATTCCACTTTACATATTTAGGGTTAAATAAATTCACCAGGAATGCACGCTTTATAAAAATATTCGGAAATAGCACAAAAGGTAACCCATTTATGTCTTGTTTTTTGGATAGCAAGAATGAATTTGATAGTCGTGTATAAATCGGCAAGAATTAAAAAACCGGGACTTTTTGGCTTTTTTTTCCTTTTGGACCTGTTACATGCACGATTACAACTCCGTTTGAAGCAGGAACCGGAAGGCAGCCCATCTGCCTTCCCTCAAGGTTGACGCTCAGTAGTTTACTGCCTGTCAGGGAAAAAACATCGCATGTATGTTGCCCATCCACCAGACGTAAATCGATATACAATACTTTTTGTTGTGCAAAAACATGTACAGGCAATCTGGAAAAAGGATCGGCATAGTTGCCTGGAAGTACCTGCAACACAAAACGGTTTGTTTGATCATCGGTGGCTGCCTGAAAAGAGTATTGATTCATTGTTTTAAAATCGTGCCTTGTCCCGGTTTCCCTATCGTACAGTTCAAGTACATCAAACCCGTTGTAATCAGAATAAGCCGTGAGCTTATAATTTCCCGTCTTGCCAGGTTTAAAGGAAAGGGGTAAAACAGGATATTCCTCTTTTTCGCCGAGTAACCGGATAGAATATTTTTTCTCTCCCTCGGGCAAGAACAGCCCGGGAGCGGTGGGAATAAAGCTGAATTTTTTAGGAGTGCCCCGAGCTGACCCCATACATTCAAATTCAATCATCACTTCATCGTTACCAAATCCATCCGTTGATTCGACACGGACAATCAGTTTATGTTTTCCTGTTTCGGTACTTTTCAGCCAATTTCCGGCCCCCTTATGTACCCTGACTGCATTGTTCATTGAAAATGTACCTGATTGTCCGGCTTTTACAAAAAATCCCTGTGTAGGGGCGATATAACGCGAAACACCGAGAGTGCCATTATCAGAGGCGGATGCAGAATTGTATGCGCCATAGTTGAGGTTTGTTTCGCTCCATATCCAAATATCAAATTCACCGTCGCTATTCTGCAAAATGTTCCTTTCCCAACCAGAGGGAGCCTTCCAGTCGATGGAGGAAGGATACGGATTTCCAATCAGATTATGGCCAAATTCTGATCCCTGACCCGCAGTTTTGGTGAGTTGCAGGGAAACCATCCCGTTATTAAGGCTTCCTTGAAATGCTTTGGTGGGGTGAAGGTCCTTGTATGAAATCAGGTAACCACGTCCCGGTCTGAAAGTGTTGTTTCCATTTGCTGTAACCCATGTTGGCGGTTGGCTATTATTTAGCAGATACACCCATGAAGTGTCGGGTTCATGCCAGGCATAGAAATCATACCGTGTGCCGTCTCCATAAGGATCACTGCCCCCTGTGGGCGTAAAATCTCCGGATATCTCCTGGTTGGTTACCGGTGAAGAAATCATCTGCCATACCTGGGGCTCTCCAGAAATATACCTTTGAAATGTGGCCGGGACGGAGTCATTATGGTGAAGCAGAGAGCCGGTTCCGTCAGGTGTGGAAGCAATGATCAATCCCGCCGTTCCTTCCAGATTCTGTATGGTTTGTGTAACACTCAGATTTCCCGTTGGCCCAATAGTTAAAGCTGCACCCTGCCTTATTTCAAGCGCCTCAATTTGGTTTTCCTGGGACGAGAGCAAAGGATTGTTCGGGGTAACCGGGATAACCACAAAGGCGTCATTTCCCGGAAGTAATCCTTTTTCCCAATTCCCCGGTTTGTCCCAATCGGCATCGATAAGGCCTGTCCACTGCCACATATTGGCAGGTGTTTCCGAGCAAAACCGTTTTTTATGGTAGGAGCTTACGGTATATTGGTCCAAATCTTTTACATTATTTACAATCAGGTAATAATTCACATCTTCTTCTATATCAAAACCCAGGATAAGGGTTACTTCGTTGTTATTTGTTCCGGCAAGTGTGGGATTCACAGGAAAGTCGATAATATTGCCGGCCTCATTTTGAATATAATAGTTGGATGCTGTTTGTGCGGAAACAGGATCGAGCGGCTCGTCGAAAACAGCGGTGATAGAGTTGGAGGAGTTCACAAAGATGACAATAATGTACGGCCGGTTAGTATCTACAAAGGGATCACCGGTAACAACACCGACAACATTGAGTGTCAATCCCGGTTTGATTTTAAATTCACCGTATTCATCCACAGTCATATCATTTAATACAAGAACGTTCTGCCCGGATTGAACCACTCCACCATCTTCAATAATCAGGTTGTAAAACGTAACATCGGTATTAGAACCAGTAATTATCTGGATTCCGTTACCGTCAAAAATAAAGGTGCTGGTTCCGGGGTTAAAAGTTCCGCTGTTGTCGAATGTGCCTCCGCTGAAATTGATCGTACTGTTTCCGGCATTTATTATACCTCCCGTGTTTGCAATCGTTACATTTCC
The DNA here is from genome assembly GCA_964495655.1 of uncultured Prolixibacteraceae bacterium. GTDB lineage: Bacteria > Bacteroidota > Bacteroidia > Bacteroidales > Prolixibacteraceae > JAAYJR01. The sequence continues at coordinate 10,209 of CAZBWK010000093.1, forward strand.
TTCGAAAGTGATTTCTCCCTTATTGGCATCCAGTGATCCGTTGTTTTGAAAAACAGCATTCTCGGTAACGCTTAAATTTCCGTCGCCTACTTCGATATGCCCGTTTTGCTGAAAATTCCCGTCCCCTTCAATTTGGATAGAACCTTTGCAGGTAATTCTCATCCGGGCAGTATTTCCTACGATCACATCATCTTTGAAAATAATGGTGCCGTTATGAATTTCGATTTCCGCATTGCCCTGCGATTCGGTAGTCTTGTAATAAGTTATTGATGCGTCTCCCCCGTAAATACTACCGTTGTTTTCCACAAAAGAAGAAGAATAAAAATCAATAATTCCTCCCGACAATTCATGTGGAACAGGTGTATCCGGAGGACATTCCGGCGGGTGGTTGCCGGGAGCGGAAGGGGCCATATAAAAACGCCCACCGCTGCGAATTGTTACTTTATGCTGATTGTTCAAAGAATCACCGTCAAAAACAAAATGGCCCGCGCCGCCATTTAGGATTCCGTAAATATCTGTTTTTCCGAAAATAGTGATGTTGCCTTCAGTAACTTTAAATAATTTTCCGGTTGAAAGTATCAGTCCGTTTCCAAGATTCATATTGCCATTATTCACCTGGAGTTCTCCGTTAATCAGGAGGCTGGCATAAGGGGCATTCAACGCACCTCCGTTGTTAATTTGTATTAGTGTATTGGTGTATCCCATGTTTATCTTTTGCTGCCCGTTTCCATTCCCGTTGAATTGAAGGTTCCCGTTGTTGAGGAACAACTTCCCGTTGTTATTGATATTAAATATTTCGGTAACTGTTAGGGTGGCGTTGTCTGTAACAGTTAGTTCTCCGCTTGACCAATCGGGGAGATTGATTGTTTTAACGGTTACATTTTGGGAAATTACAGGAAAGGGATTTCCCTCAACAGCCCTTATTGTTACCGTAGAACCCGGATTGGGAATTGTTTGAGGATTCCAGTTCCCGGCTTCGTGCCAACTATTACTTATATTTCCCGTCCATGTTTGCCCGTTAACATTTGTCAAAATAAAAAGGTTGAACAAAACGGGCATTGCTGCCGGCAGGAAATACGATTTCAGTATATTTAAAAGCCTGCACATAGTTTACTTTACTTACTTTATTTTGTTTCAGACAAAATTAGTTAAAAATCCTTAACAGACATGTCAGCCAAAAAAATCATATTTTGCGAAAGCCGGGCAATCAGTTTCTTTTTAGGATCATAGCGGTGTTCTGCATCCGGAACCATATCATTGATTAATAATTCCCTTTGCGTAGGAGTATCAGACAGGGCAAGCTGTACAATATCCTCAATCAGGGCGCTTTTCCGCTGCCTTTCCCTGATAATTTCATCCAGGTTAAATCCCTTTTTGCCGTCAGGGAATACGACCTTTCAAAAAGATATGAAATATTACAGTATTACAATCTTTTCACTCTGTTGGTAATTACCCCATTGAATTAACAGATAATATATACCTTTACTTAGGTGCGACGCATCAAAATGTATATTTCTGTCTGAACCTGACGCTTTAATTTTTATTTCTTCCAAAAGCTGTCCTTTTGAATTCATTAACCTCAAGGCAATATCATCATCCATAGTTGATTCAATCCTGAAATTGAATTTTCCATCATTCGGATTAGGCATTACGGAATATTTAAAAGAATCCTTACTTATTTCATCAGCGGGCATAGGGAATAATACAGTTATATTATGCTGGCATGTTGCAGTATTTCCACAAAGATCTGATAACATATATTCCCTTGTTAAAAAATACGATTCTCCGGTTATATAGGTCAATTCAGATGACAAACACAGTGAAGACTCATCCAAACCACAATTATCAGATACCGATCCGCCGTGTTGGATAAATTCTTCAATAGAATTAACAGTATCAGGAATATTTTCAATAAAATTAACTTCAAGATCAGGAGGGCAATTAATAACCGGAGAAGTGTTGTCAATAACACTTATAGTTTGAATATGCACGTTGTTATTTCCACATTTGTCTTCTGCTGTCCATGTGCGTTTAAGCTGGAAGTTATTTTCACAATCACCCTCAATGATCACTTCAGAAAATTCAATATCAGACTCTTCACCCCAAAAGTCAGTTGCCGTAAGTATTTGCGCTAAAGGTATTGAATCACATTCCACTTCAAGATCAACAGGTAGTTCTTCATTGAATTCAGGGACAGAATTAATTTCAGAAAAATTAATTGTAACCGTTTTGTCTTTGTCCATTGTTACTTCAGTCGTAACATTGTGCCGGTCTGCTACTTCACCTTCCCATTCCTCAAACAGGTAGCAGTCATCAGGTAATCCGGTAATTTCAACCAATGTGCCCTCATCGTAATAATGGGTCTCAGGCTCTGGCGTTGTCGAACCTCCCACTGGCGGATTAACAACAATTGTTAATGCATATAATCTGGGTTTAACTTCTTCTGCTGCGCTTTGTACAGAAAGACCGGGTGATGCGCCCGACTGAGCAACCGGGGTAATCTCAAATTTTATGTCCGTTCCGTTATCCTCTTCAACTAATAAATAAGTAATGGAAGTAGCTCCCGCAATAGGAGAATCATTCCTTAGCCACCGGTAGAAAGAGGAACCTTCAGAATCTCCATCAGCGTCGGAATAGGTGTATAAACCCGTCAGTTGTTGTCCCACCCTCGCAGTGCCGGAAATTGTAACCTTTGAAGCAACGGGAACTGCATTGTCGGGTGAAGGTTCGATATTTATCAAAACCGACGGATCAGATTCACAACCAGATACATTAGTAACTGTGAATGAGCAGGTGCCTGCAGCCAGTCCTGTAGCAGTATAGGTTGTCCCGGTACCTGAATAAGTTTGTCCACCCGGATTCCTAGTCAGGATCCAGGTGCCTGTTGAAGGCAAACCAAAAAGCTCCACACTACCTGTTGGGGTCTCATCAGTAGGATGCGTGACAGTGCCCACCATCGGGGCATTGGGAGTCTCAGGCTGTTCGTTAATGACAACATTTTGCGAACTCCCGGAGGTACAACCAACAGCATCAGTTACAGTATATGTATAGGTGCCTGCAGTCAGTCCCGTAACAGAATAGTTTGTCCCGGTACCCGAATAAGTTTGGCCACCCGGACTTTCAGTCAGGGTCCAGGAGCCTGCAGAAGGCAGTCCGCTAAGCGCAACACTTCCTGTAGCAATATTACAATTTGGATGGGTTATCATCCCTGTTACCGGGGCAGCAGGGGGTACACAACCGGCATTAAGAACCATATTGAACCAGAGTGATCTACCGGCATTAAAGATAAGTTCACCGCTAACAATGCTGATATTGATATCTGTTATCTCCACCATAGCACTAGCATCCCAGACCTTAACAATCACCTGATTCCCTTCTCTGAATCCGTCAATAGTTTCAGAAGTGACCGGATCATCTTTTGATGCAACGAAGGAAAGTAATGAACCTGAATTGCTAACAACACCAACTCCGACACAGAAACCTTCATCAAAGACAGCGACCTCATCGCCAGCTTGTAAATTCACCCCGTCGAATGTAGCCGACATAACATAAAAATTCATATGATCATGGCCATTCCCTGACCAGGTTTTAAAAAAATGTGTCTGTCCATATAACATGCTAAAATTGCAGATTATGGCCAGTATAAATCCTGTAATTCGAATCATAATTAATTATTTTACTATCAGTTTTTTTATGAACTCCTTTTCCTGTGCAACCATCTTACAGAAATATATACCTGATGCTGTACTCCTGCTTCTCATTTTCACAGGTATATTCCATTCTGCCGTATAGCTTCCCGGTTTATAATTCCCGCTGGCCAGGGTAAGCAGTTTTTTCCCTGATGCTGTAAAAATAGCTATCTCCACTTTTGTGTCTTTCCCTATTGAGAAAGGAATAGTTGCCCTGTTGCCGGCCGGATTGGGGTATACATCACCCAGTTCTGTCTGCTGTTGCAACTCCATCTCTGAGGGTGTTACCAGCGTAATCTCCAGAGTAACCATTGCAGTCCCCGAAGGCTCAAAGAGGTCATTGCTGCCGGGATGGAATTGAACATCATTGATCAGTAATTCTCTGTTTTCCGAAGGCCTCCACACTTTAAAGATCAGTCTGTTTTCTTTGTCGAATCCATCTTTTTCTGTTGTCAGGGGATTATTTAGCGAAGCCACCATAGAGTAAAACTCTTCTCCGGGGTATCTTATAACTCCTGACCCTACACATATAGTTTCGTCGAATATTCCTATCTCGTCACCGGCCATTAATTCTTCATGTCCTTCGGAAATATATAAATTCATATGATCCAGTCCGTTACCCTGCCATACCGGTTTGTAATGAGCACCAGCAGGGCAGACAGCACCCGTTATAGTTGTCCTCGCTGACTTGGTGCCCCGATCAGGGGATATCGTTAGCAGATCATTGTTGGTGACCCAAATTTTGTATCCTTTGCCGGCGATAAAGTCACCGATATTATTAACCCATTCCGCTTCACCGGGGATAATTTCCAGTGCTGCGCCTGTTTCATCCTGTACTTTCACCAGATTCCCTGAATCCATAAGATCCTCAAGCACTTCAGTAGCGTCTTTAGTAAAACTTACAGGGTAACTTATAATGTTCCATCCGGCAATAAGGCTTATGTTTACCGGATCGGTAAACGGGAGACCTGTAACCCGGAGAACAGTATTTTTGTTAACATTTATTTTGTACCCCTCCTCCCTGTTCCAGTCTCCAATATCATTGATCCAGGTCGAGGTATTTGGTATTTTTTCCAATGCATCGCCTTTCTCATCCTGTACTTTCTCCAGACTTTCTTCATCAATCAGAGCATCCATTACCTGTGTGAGACCTACATTGTCAGGTATTATGCTAAGTGAAAAAATATTCCATCCTGCGATCAGTGAGATTGCCTGCTCAATTTTCACTTCAACGCCTTCACTTAGCACTGCAGTGCCCGGTGATGCCCCTGTTTGTGCTACGGGGGTCACTTCAAAAACGATCATCTTTCCGCCATCTGCTTCAGTCAGTGTATAAGTTGCAGAAGTTGCATCTGCTATTGGATTAGAATTTCTGAGCCATCGGTATTGAGACGCACCTTCCGGATCATTTTCAGCATCTGCATACGTATAAGTGCCTGTTAAAACCTGACCGACGACTGCTGTACCGGAGATCAATACATTAGTTACTGTCGGGACTGCATTAACAGGCTGCGGGTTAATGACCACATCGGCCGAGGGAGGCGAGGTACAGCCATACGCATTTGTTAAGGTAAAATTATAAGTACCGGAGGATAAGCCTGATATTGACGCACTTGTTCCTGAACCGCTTATATCCCCGGGATTGATTGTCCATGTACCTGACGGCAAACCTGTCAGCACAACACTTCCTGTTGCATTTTCCCATGTAGGGTGGGTTACTGTAACGGGGACCGGTGCTGCCGGCGTTGGGGGCTGGGTGTTGATAACCACATTCGCAGAAGCCGTGGAGGAGCAGCCAGCTGCATTGGTGAGGGTGAAGGAGTATGTTCCTTCAGCCAGTGCGGTGACGGTATAGCTTGCCCCTGTGCCGGTATATGTCTCCCCTCCGGGCTCCTTTGTCAGGGTCCATGTTCCGGAAGGCAGACCGCTGAGCACGACACTGCCGGTAGCAACACTGCATGTAGGGTGGGTTACTGTTCCCGCCACAGGCGCATCAGGAGGGATACAGGGTGATGTGGCTACCATGCTCAACCAGAGGGTTTCTCCTATTTCAAAAATCAAATCCTTTTCATAAAACTCGCTTATTTCAATATTTGTAATTTCAACTTGTTCACCAGCGTCCCAAATTTTGATGATTATCGGGTTTCCAACCCTGTAACCGTCAACAAAATCATTATCAGGATCATTTTTAGAAGCAATAA
>CAZBWK010000094.1:0-16092 GCA_964495655.1 uncultured Prolixibacteraceae bacterium
ACGTAAGGCTTATTTTTTGCTATTTTTTCCTTAAGGCAAATTCTTATCTGGCGTTCATTAAAAAAAACTTTATACATTTGCTTCATACCTGTTAATACAATTTAAAATTATGGAACGGACACAAATTGAAGTCGCCAACAAATTACTGGAAATAGAAGCTGTTAAAATACAGCCGGTCAATCCATTTACATGGGCATCCGGCTGGAGATCACCCATATATTGCGATAATCGCAGGATATTGTCATATCCCGGGGCCCGTTCATTAATCTGCAACAAATTTGCTGAAATTATCCGAAATAAATATCCATCGGCAGAAGTAATTGCAGGTGTAGCTACAGGTGCAATTGCCCACGGGGTGTTAGTGGCAGATAAACTCGGACTTCCATTTATTTACGTGCGGTCTAAACCTAAGGGTCACGGACTGGAAAATCTTATCGAGGGTGATCTTAAGCCGAAACAAAAAGTGGTCGTTATTGAAGACCTGATTTCTACAGGCGACAGCAGCCTTAAAGCTGCAGAGGCTATTAATGCCTCCGGAGCATATGTAACAGGTATGTTATCCATATTTACATATAACTTTGATGTAGCCAATCAAAAATTTAAACAAGCTAATATTGAACTAACCCCTCTTAGCAACTATCAGGTATTAATAGAGGAATCATTAAAATCAGGAAGAATAACTGAGGACCAATTAAACACACTGATGGAATGGCGAAAAGACCCGGCCAATTGGGGGAAAAATTAAAATTATGAGTATCAACAAATATGTCAGTGAAACAAAATTTATTGACCATAACCAGCAAATAGTTTTTGATTATCTGTCAAATTTTGAGAACCTCTCATCTTACCTGAATACAGGTCTGATAGAAAAGATCACACGTCAGGTTCCGCAGATCAGGATTACAGATTTTGAATCAGACCGTGATTCATGTAAATTTAATATTACCGGCATTGGACTGGCAAAGATAGATATTGTTAAACGCGAACCTTACAAAACCATTAAGGTGGAAAGTTCCGGATCATTGCCGCTAAGTCTGACATTCTGGATACAACTTCTTCCGGTAACACCCTTCCAGACAAAAATGAGGCTTACACTTCATGCAGGCCTGAGCATGATGATTAAAATGATGGTTGGTGAAAAACTGCATGAAGGCATTAATCAGCTTGCTGACACTCTGTCGAAACTTCCATATAAATAATTTCAGGTATTGACAAATTCTATTTCCCCAAACATATATTCCGAAATTCTGCCGTTACGGTCTTCAGTGATTAGTTGTCCATAGCAGCCAATATTTTTAACCCTGGCTTCAAAGATCCTTTCCCCTTCCCTGAAAGTGCTCCACTCCGACCTTCGATAAAGAGCTGCCAGGTAATTTTCGTCAACCTCTTTGAAAAAACCCTCTTCCAGCCTGCCGTAAAGTTTAAAAAATATCTGCCTCACTGCTTCAAGAACCTCTATGATCGAATAACTCTTTCCGGTTATTGATTTCAGGGAAACAGGATTTGGTAGTTTCCTGTTAAATTCAACCTGGTTCAGGTTCAGTCCGATACCTATTACAGAAGCAAATAGTGAGTCACCCTGTACCATATTCTCTATCAGTATTCCGCATATTTTATTATCTCCACAATAAATATCATTAGGCCACTTAACCGAAACACCGGTAGTTTCCTGCATTAAAAACTCCCTGACAGCAAGACTGGCTATTTTTGACAAATAAAATTGTTCCGACACAGCCATAAAATTTGGAAATACTATAATGCTGGCAAGAAGATTCATATTTGGTTCACTAATCCACTCTTTCCCTCTCTGTCCTTTACCTGCATTCTGACAAAGTGCCATAATTACTGTTCCGTGCACTGCTCTGTTATCCCGGATTAACTGAATGGCATAGTTATTGGAAGAATCTGTTTCATGCAGGATAATTAGATGTTCCGCTGTTTTGTCCATTTATATAAAATGTTTAACTTTCAACTTTAAGCTGGAAATCACAAACCTAATAAAATTAAAAAAAGAAGTAACTCAAAAAATATATCTTTGTAAGATTAATAGTTTTTTATGAACGAAAAAGAGAAAATTGAAAACTTAAAAGAAGCGATCCTGGAAGGGATAAAAAAAATTAAAGGAAAAGAAATCATATTAATTGACTTAAATACAATTAAACATACTGAATGCGGTTATTTTATAATATGTCACGGCACATCGGTCACACAAGTTAGTTCAATTGGCCGTTCTGTTGAAGAGACCGTGGAAGAATTGACAAGTATAAAGACATGGCATTCTGAAGGATATAATAATTCATTATGGATTTTGCTTGATTATGGAGAGATAGTTGTTCATGTATTTCATGAGAGAACAAGACAATTCTATAACCTTGAGGAATTATGGGCTGATGCAAAATCCATAACTATAAATTCAGAAACATAAAAATATGGAAGAGGATAAAAAAAACGGGAAGACTCCTCACAATCCGCTTTTTGAACAGCGAGGAAAGAATAAAAATGATAAAAAACCCCCCAGGTTCAATCTTTATTGGATATATGGAATAATTGCCGTATTATTCATTCTGGTACAATACTACCTTAACACAAGTTCCAAACCTGTTGATACTAACTGGAGTGAGGTCAAATCAAAGATGCTTGCTGAAAACGACATTGAGCGTATAGTGGTAGTCAATGAAAAAAAGGCTAACATATATATTAAAAAAAGCAGTCTTCAAAAATATGAGCAGCAATTCAGCGAAAGTTATTCTCAACCCGGAAGTGACGGACCGCATTTTTCTTTCACAATAGGCTCGGTTGAGACCTTTGAACGCAACCTTCGCGAGGCCCAGGAGGGATCAGACCAGGAAATACTTCCGGAATACAGGGAAGAACGCAATTGGGCAAGTGAGATATTATGGACTATTGGCCCCTTTGTTCTGATCATACTTCTCTGGTGGTGGATATTTAAAAGAATGAGCCGGGGTGCAGGAGGTGGCGCCGGAGGAATCTTCAGTGTGGGAAAGTCGCAGGCAAAAATATTCGATAAAGACCAAAGAGTCTCTACATCCTTTAAAGATGTTGCCGGACTGGCAGAGGCCAAGCAGGAAGTAGAAGAGATTGTGGAATTCCTGAGGAATCCTGTAAAATTCACAAAACTGGGTGGAAAAATACCCAAAGGAGCTCTTTTGGTAGGCCCTCCCGGAACGGGTAAAACATTGCTTGCCAAAGCAGTTGCAGGAGAAGCAAACGTCCCGTTCTTTTCGATGTCGGGGTCTGATTTTGTCGAGATGTTTGTCGGGGTCGGTGCATCCCGCGTCCGTGATCTCTTTAAACAGGCAAAAGAGAAAGCTCCCTGTATAGTTTTCATAGATGAAATTGATGCAATAGGCAGGTCGCGTGGCAGAAATCCAAATTTCGGTTCTAATGATGAAAGAGAAAATACACTTAACCAGTTGCTTACAGAAATGGACGGTTTTGATACCAATAGCGGAGTGATAATCCTGGCAGCCACCAACCGTGCTGATGTGCTCGACCGTGCCCTTATGAGGGCAGGCCGGTTCGACAGGCAGATACATGTTGAGTTGCCTGACCTTAAAGAGAGAGGTGAAATATTCAAAGTTCATTTACGTCCGCTTAAATTATGCAAGGATGTCAAAATTGATTTCCTGGCAAAGCAGACCCCCGGCTTTTCAGGCGCCGATATTGCAAACGTATGTAATGAAGCAGCCCTTATTGCAGCCAGAAAAAACAGGGAATCGGTTACTAAACAGGATTTTCTTGATGCGGTAGACAGAATTGTCGGTGGACTGGAAAAAAAGAATAAGATCATTTCCAAAGACGAGAAAAAGACAATCGCCTATCATGAAGCAGGACATGCAACTATCAGCTGGCTTCTTGAACATGCTCATCCTCTGGTAAAGGTAACAATAGTACCCAGGGGGAAAGCACTGGGAGCTGCATGGTATCTGCCCGAGGAAAGATCTATTACAACAAAAGAACAACTGCTGGACGAAATGTGCTCTGCACTTGGAGGAAGGGCTGCTGAAGAAATTATCTTCGAAAGAATATCCTCCGGTGCGCAAAACGACCTGGAAAAGATAACTAAACAGGCCTATGCAATGGTGTGCTATTTCGGGATGAGTGAAAAAGTAGGTAATGTCAGCTTCTACGACTCAACAGGTCAGGCTGACTACTCTTTTACAAAACCATACAGCGAGAAGACAGCAGAATTAATTGACGAAGAGGTAAAAAAAATTATCGACAGTCAGTATATCCGCGCAAAAGAAATATTAAAGAAATACTCCACAGGTCATAAAAAACTTGCAGAATTACTACTTGAACGAGAGGTGATTTTCAGCGAAGACCTGGAAAATATTTTCGGCAAAAGGCCCTGGGAGAAAAAACTGATAGAATCGAACAACGAACAGGATAGCGAAAATGAAGAGCCGGAAAAAGTCGATGAAGTGACAGAAGAAAAAAAACCTGAGCCGGAAGCAGATTCAGCATATTAGTAAATCGAGTTATGGAAAGAGGATGGAAAGAAGTGTTTCTTACAGCACATGAATACAAAGCTGCAATTGCCAGAGATATACTTGAAAATGAAGGCATAAAAGCAGTGGTGATGAACCAGCACGACAGTGCATACAAATCGTTTGGAGATTTTATCGTATATGTAAATGAAACGGATGAACAAAAAGCGCTGGAACTTTTAAAAGAACTGAAGCATTGAATAACTTTACCAAACGATCACTATCCGGGTTTGTATATGCCCTGCTGATGATTGCAGGCGCAGCAATCCATCCTGTCATTTTTGTTATAATATATAGTGTGCTGCTCTTTTTTACACAGCTCGAATTTTACAGGCTGGTTGAAAAAGCGGGAAGCTCGCCCCGCAAAATCACAGGTCTCGCGATGGGAGTGCTGTTTTTCCTGGTATGCTTTGGTATGGTGAATTACTTATTACCGGCAAAATCATATCTTCTCTTCATTCCGGCCCTCATTATTATTTTCCTTTTTGAAGTATTCAGCGAAAAAAATGCAATTCTTCAAAACAGTGCAGTTACATTTACAGGATTCATATATGTGGCAATTCCCTTCAGCCTGCTCAACTTTATTGTCTACCCCGGTTATCCTGTAACAGCTGAATTTAATCCGGTAATACTTACAGGGATGCTTTTTATAATATGGATTTACGATACAACAGCATATCTGTCGGGTACTGCATTTGGCAAACACAAAATAAATAGAAGAGTTTCTCCGAATAAATCGTGGGAAGGAGTAATCGGTGGAACAATAGCTGCGCTGTTGATGGGAATATTAAATTCACTGATCTTCCGGCAATATGAAATAATCAACTGGTTGATAATTTCATTTCTGTCAATTATTTTTGGTACACTGGGAGATCTTTTTGAGTCTGGTATTAAACGACGGTTAAAAGTTAAAGATTCAGGCACGATTCTTCCCGGTCATGGTGGATTGCTTGACCGCTTAGACAGCCTGCTCTTTGTTATACCGGTAGTATATGTATGGTTAACATTATCTGGTAATATATAAAGTTATGCAAATTCACAGAGAAGGTCGAAAAATAATTCCTTATGCCTTTTTGGCAATTTCGATAGTTGATATATTGATCTATTTTACATTAAAAGATTACCTGATCTATTATTTTCTGATGGCCGGATCTCTCTTCCTGGCCGCATTAACTGTCTTTTTCTTTCGTGTGCCTGAAAGAAAAACAGAAAAAAATGACAGGCATATCCTCTCTCCTGCCGACGGCGAAATAGTTGAGGTAATTAAGGTATTTGAAAATGAGTTCTTCAACGATGAGCGTTTCCAGATATCTGTTTTTATGTCCGTTTTTAATGTCCACCAAAACAGGGCGCCTGTTACAGGAGATATTATCTATCAAAATCATAAACCGGGTGCTTACTATCCTGCATTTGTAAAAAAATCTTCTGAAAAGAACGAACACTGTTCAACTGTTTTTAAAATGCCTGACGGCACCACGATAATGTCTCGCCAAATTGCAGGAACTGTTGCCCGGCGTATAGTTACTTACAAAAAAAAGGGAGAACCGGTGGAGCAGGGCCAGGAATATGGTTTCATACGGTTTGGATCGAGGGTTGATCTCTTTTTACCAATAACTGCAAATATTAATGTCAAATTGCATGATAAATCAATAGCAGGACAAACTGTTATTGCAACACTTTAAAATTACCAACAAATGAGATTTGCAGTAAAACAGATACCTAATGCAATAACCTCTCTTAATCTGGTATCAGGTATAGTGGCTGTGTTCTTTGCTATTGACGGCCATCTTACACTGGCCGGTATTTTTATCTGTGTTGCTGCTGTACTTGATTTCCTGGATGGCCTGGCAGCACGTATGCTTGATGCATACTCTGAGGTAGGGAAAAACCTGGATTCACTGGCCGACCTGGTCTCTTTCGGTGTTGCTCCGGCGTCAATACTGTTTACATTACTGGAGTTTTCAATGTTTGACAAAAACATGCCTCTTTATGAAATTGACGGAAGATGGGATCAGTGGTTGATTCTGTTTACTGCCTGCCTGATGCCGGTAGCCGGCGCTGTCCGTCTGGCCAGGTTTAATGCTTATCAATCTGATGGATCTTTCTTCAGGGGACTGCCAATTCCCTCAAACGGCCTCTTTTGGGCATCAATGGGAATGATGCCTGCAATACCCCGGTGGCAAGGTTTTTTTACTCTGGCCTACTCCACTCATAACCTTATGTTACTTGGCCTTTTTACTTCCGGAATGATGATAATAAGTTTACCAATGTTCTCCCTGAAATTCAAAAATCTGACATTTAAAGATAACTGGTATCGTTATCTGTTTATTGTTCTGACAGTTATACTGTTATTATTCATGAAAACATATGGGCTTGCACTGGTTATAATATCCTACATTTTAATAAATATAATCTTTTATCTTGCCGGATATAAACTTTAACATTGCTGATTTACTGCCCTGGTAAATTTAAGTATGATATAAATTCCGGTTAACCAGCCGGAGTGGCATGATTGATAAATCAATAAGCACGGCTGTCCCTGCCCTCTATGTAGTTAATGAATGAAGAGTTTACAACCCTTACCCCACCGGGTGTAGGATAATTACCCGTAAAGTACCAGTCACCCGTATCATTGGGGCATGCTCTGTGCAAATTTTCAACCGATTGATACACGATCTCCACTTCAGCGGTACACTCATCAGGCTTAAGAAGTTTAGCAATCCTTTCTGATATCTGCTCGGTAGAAAAAGACCGGTAGATCTCATGCACATAATTAACCATCTGTTCCCCCGCAAAATATTCCTGTTCTTTACATTTTCTATATACCTCCTCTATCACATGCCCGCTACCGGAATCCTTCAGCAAATCGACAGCTGCATTGAAGGCTATAAATTTTCCGAGCTGGGTCATATCTATTCCATAGCAGTCGGGGAACCTGATCTGAGGAGCTGAAGAGACTACAACAATTTTTGCGGGTTTTAACCGTCCAAGAATTTTGAGTATACTGTTCTTCAAAGTTGTTCCCCTAACAATTGAGTCATCAATCACTACAAGGTTATCCCTGTTTTCCCTTATTACACCGTAGGTAACATCATAAACATGTTCCACCAGATCATTCCTGCTGGCATCATCTGCGATGAATGTACGCAGCTTCACATCCTTTATTGCGATCTTTTCAATACGGGGTTCCAAAATAATGATGCTTCTGATCTCTTCTCCTGTCAGCTTACCATTCTTTTTCTGTAACTTATTTATTTTCCATTCAGTGAAATGATCACGTATGCCTTCTATCATTCCATAAAAAGCTGTTTCGGCTGTATTGGGGATGAAAGAGAATACGGTATTGTCGATATCATGATCAACTGCCTTAAGTACATCCTGACTAATAAGCCTCCCAAGCTCCTTACGTTCTCTGTATATATCCTTGTCGCTGCCTCTTGAAAAATAGATCCGTTCAAATGAGCACGATGTTTTTTCCTTTGGAGTCCTTATCATCCTGCTGATGATATCCCCTCTCTTTTTTATAATAATTGCCTCTCCCGGATTTATCTCTTTTACATGTTCATAGCTGACATTAATTGCAGTCTGAATAACAGCTCTTTCGGATGCCACCACAACAATCTCATCGTTATAAAAATAGTAAGCTGATCTTATACCCCAGGGATCCCTCATTGCAAATGCATCGCCATGTCCGATAATACCGGCAATGGCATATCCGCCATCCCAGTCCTTTGAAGCTCTTTCGAGTATTTTTCTGATATCCAGGTTTTCTTCAATCATTGGGGATATCTCAATATTCTTATATCCCTCATCCTTATATTTCCTGAATAAAACCTGGTTCTCTTCATCAAGAAAATGGCCAACCTTTTCCAGTATTGTAACTGTATCAGTATAAGCCTTGGGATGTTGTCCAAGGCCGATAAGCACCCCGAAAAGTTCATCTGTGTTGGTAAGGTTGAAATTGCCGGCAAGCACAAAATTTCTTGATTTCCAATTGTTCTGCCTCATAACCGGGTGAACAAATTCAATACTGTTCTTACCAAATGTGCCATACCGCAGGTGACCCAGATATAACTCCCCGGCAAAAGGATAGTTTTCATATGCCCAGTCACAATCCTCCACATCAATTCCTTTGACAAAAGCTTTTTTTAATGGTTTGCCAACCTTATTGAAAACATCAATTATTGGATTGGGATCTATTGAACGAAACCTGTTTATGTATGTGGATCCGGGTTTCAGATGATCTTTCACACACACAATTCCTGCTCCATCCTGCCCCCTGTTATGTTGTTTTTCCATGAGCAGGTAAAGCTTATCAAGACCATACTTCCAGGTTCCGTATTTTTCCCGGTAAAAAGACAGAGGTTTGAGTAAGCGTATAAGAGCTATACCACATTCATGCTTGATCGGATCACTCATAATTATTTGATTTCAACATCGGGAAATCAATAATATCCGGTACAATAAAAGCTCCCGGATAATCTCTTTGTATTTTTTTATACAGTTTTAATGCCTCATTTTTAGTTCTGAAATCGCCAACACGAACTTTAAAATTTGGGGCGCTAAACATTATATGTACACTATAGTCAGGATACTTAGATAAAAATTCCTTCTTTTTGTTGAGAGCCTGTTCTCTGGCATTCATTGCAGAACTAAAAAAAATCTCAACCCGGAACCCATCCGTGCCGTCAATTTTTTTATTATTTTCAATATGCCATTCCAACATCTTCCCGAGCCGGATATCCTGTCTGATGTCCAGGGTACTTATGATATCCATAAAATCGCTCACGTTTTCACCGGAATCTGTTACTATAGTCTCATTCATATCAAATGGTATTGTCTGGGCTGCCACGAGCTGACTGATCAATAATCCTGATATGAATATAAAAAATGATCTCATCGTTGACTTAACTTTTGCGAATGCAAATATAAATTAAATTACCAATTAAATTAAACGACAATTCTTAATATAGATTGTTTAATAATATCAGCATTCCGGAGAAGCCGGTTCTGTACTTTTACTCTTATGCAAGTGCAGCTTCCAATTCCGGCGTTATTTCCAGATTATGGTATACATTCTGAACATCATCGTCCTCTTCCAACCGTTCTACCAACCGCAAGACTTTTTTGGCCTCCTCGACATCCAGAGTAACTGATGTTGCGGGGATACGCTGGAGTCCCTGACTCTCGGCATCTATCCCTAATTCTTCAAGCTTTGAAGAAACACTCCCGAAATCTTCAAGTGCAGAGGTGATCTCAAAAAAGTCATCATTGCCTTCGATCTCTTCAGCGCCTGCATCAATAATTTCCAGTTCAAACATTTCGCGATCAGGAATTCTATTTAACGGAACTACAAATATCCCCTTTGTGTCAAAAAGATAAGCAACAGAACCACTGGTGCCCAGATGGCCGTTACTTTTGGTAAAAATTGACCTTACACTTCCTACAGTTCGGTTGTTGTTGTCCGACAAACACTCAACAAAAATTGCCACACCTCCCGGCCCATAACCTTCAAAAGTCATCTCCGCGAAGCTGGAAGTATCCTTATCTGCCTTACTTATTGCCCTGTCGATTACCTCTTTTGACATGTTCTGGCCTTTGGCATTCTGGACTGCCAGACGAAGTCTCGAATTAGCCTCAACGTCTGGTCCGCCGAGCTTAGCTGCAACAGTTATCTCTTTTGACAGCTTTGAAAAGATCTTTGAACGTTTAGAATCAGCTGCCCCCTTTTTTCTTTTAATGGTCGACCATTTACTATGTCCTGACATAATTTGGATTTTTATTTCAACCTTAAAAATACAAAAATGAACCATACTGAAAAAGATCAAAATAAAATTAAGGCAGTTTTGATTCAGTAAAATGCACTACCTTTGCCGCCAATAAAGGATGAAAACAAAAAAAATATTTATAGAAACCTATGGCTGTCAAATGAATATAGCTGACAGCGAAGTAGTTGCGGCAATACTGCAGGAACAGCACTATCAGTTGGCTACAGCTCCCGCCGAAGCAGATATTATCTTAATAAATACATGCTCGGTGAGAGATAATGCAGAACAAAGAATATGGGGACGGATTGGTCATTATAATGCTGCCAGAAAAAACAAGAAAGATCTTTTAATAGGTATCCTGGGATGTATGGCCGAAAGGGTTGGTGAACAGTTTCTTGAAAAAGAGGCTGTTGATATTGTTGCCGGGCCTGACTCATACCGCGATCTTCCATATCTGATCAGCAAAGCTGAATCAGGCGAAAAAGCTCTCAATACTGAACTCTCAACAATAGAGACATACGACAGGATCACACCGGTCAGGATGGGCGACAGATCAATTTCCGGATTTGTTAGTATAACCAGAGGGTGTAACAATTTTTGCACTTACTGTATTGTTCCTTATACCCGGGGAAGAGAAAGAAGCCGTGATCCTCAGGATATATTAAATGAGGCCGGTGACCTTAATAAAAAAAATTATAAAGAGCTGACTCTGCTTGGCCAGAATGTGAATTCCTACAAATGGCTTCCGGACGAGAAAAGAAAGCCTGTCAGGTTTTGGGATCTGCTGGAAATGACTGCACAGAATGTTCCGGAAATGAGAATTCGCTTTACCACCTCTCATCCAAAGGATATGTCGGATAAAATACTGTTAATGATGGCTAAATATCCAAATATCTGTAAACACATCCACCTGCCGGTTCAGTCAGGAAGTTCCCGGATACTGAAACTGATGAACAGGAAATATGACAGAGAATGGTACCTCGACAGAATTGCAGCTATCAGGTCGGTAATACCCGGCTGCGGACTGTCGACTGATATATTTACCGGCTTCTGCAGCGAAAAAGAGGAGGATCATGAACTGACCATTTCTCTTATGGAAAAGGTTAAATTTGATATGGCATTCATGTTCAAATATTCTGAGAGGCCGGGAACATATGCAGCAAAAATGATGAAAGATGATGTGCCCGAAGAGGTTAAAGTACGGCGGTTAAACGAAATCATCAGACTTCAAAATGAAATTTCACTTGAAAATAACCGTAAAGATATCGAAAAAACCTTTGAGGTCTTAATTGAAGGGCATTCAAAAAAATCCGGCGAAATGTTGTATGGAAGGACCTCCCAAAACAAAGTAACAGTATTTCCCAAATATGATCTCAAAAAAGGTGACTATGTAAAAGTGAAGATAAAAAGCTGTACCCAAACAACATTAATTGGTGATATTCCGGCCATAAACCATGGTGGTTGCAACACCATTATTTAACGATGATCGAAGTATGCTGACAAATATCATTATATTTACCTGAAAAATATAAAAAATATTCATATGAAACGAGCATGTAAAATACTTACACCCAAGGTGATGATTAAAATTGCGAGTTCCATATAATACCTTTGAAAATAATTAATTTAATCATATGAAACGAATGAATAAAATATTTGCCATTTCGTCAACCGGAAAATCAGAAAAGTCCTTTTTGGACCTTCGTTTTGGAAAATGTGAAATTATTGTGATCTACAATTCAGAAAAAAAGGAATCATTTATCATTGACAATCCATTTAAGAATTCTGACAGAAGCGGAATACAGCTGGTAAATTTTTTGGATGAGCAGGGAGTATCCGTAATAATTACAGGTGAGGCAGGGCCACAGGTTATTTCCATGCTTAAAAAGAAAAAATTACAATTGGTATTAATGCATGAAGAAAAAATAAAAATTGAGGATATAATTACCAGAATAAATTCAAAAAGCAGGATCAGTAAAGTCCGGGATTGACAAAAGGTATCAGCGCCAGAGTTACTGCATGCCTGTACAATTCTGCCCGGTCGATCAGGTTATGAGTCAGAAGCCCTATCGCACCCGTTTTCTGTTTAGAATTTTCCACCCCGAATATCAGGTCATTGGCTGTGCCCAGTTCCATGCCTCCCGCTATTAAATGTGCCACTTTTGCCGGTAATAAAAATGACGCAGAGCGGGCTTCGCCAAACTTGCCGGCCGAACAAATAACTACCCACGCGAAAGCAGTCAGACCTTTGTCACCCGCCTGGATACCTTCCTCAATTGCCACCCAATAATCAGCATCATATATTCTTTTTCTGATTTCCTCCACCCTGTTTCTGGCGCCGGCTAATGTTTCATGATCGGTAAGCGGCTGAGACGACACCCCCGAAGATGCTTTTATCCCTTCAATATTTACATTGGAAAAATATGACTCAAAAGAATTTAAAACTGCTTTTATTTTTATTGGATTTTCTGAAGCAACAACAACTTTCATTATAGCGGATTTATTATTTTCGCCAGATAAAAATGAAAAATGTTAGTTAGAAAAGCAAAGAATCAAGACATAAATATAATATTGGAATTTCAGCTGTCAATGGCCAAAGAGACCGAGAACATTGATCTGGATGCAGAAACCGTCAGAAACGGAGTACTGGCTGTTCTCAGTGATTCAAATAAAGGATGCTACTATGTTGCAGAAAACGAGGGTAATATAGTAGGATCGCTGCTGACAACATTTGAATGGAGTGACTGGAGAAACGGAACAATCCTTTGGATCCAATCTGTGTATGTAGTACCTGAATTTCGAAGAAAAGGAGTTTACAGCAGTCTCTACACACACATTAAACAGTTGGTGCTTGAAAACAGCGATCTTAAAGGAATTCGTCTATATGTGGAAAGAAATAACATAACTGCCCGGAAAGCATATAATAAGCTGGGCATGGATGCGGATCATTACATTACATTTGAATGGTTAAAATAGTTACCTGCTTTGAATCTGTCGTTACAAAAATTAATTGATGAGGGTGAGCACCAAATGCAGGATTTCAAATACTGCATTAATGACTCAAAAAAAATTGCCAAATCGCTTGTGGCTTTTGCAAATACCGATGGGGGAAGATTGCTTATTGGCGTTAAGGATAATGGGAAAATTGTGGGTGTCAGTACCGACGAAGAGTTCTATATGGCAGAGTCCGCTGCTAAGATATTCAGTAATCCTCCGGTTCCTTTTACTTTGAAGCAATGGATTTCTGATGATAAAATAGTTTTGGAAATCTTTGTCAGGCCAAGTAAAAAAAAACCACATTATGCGCTGGATGAAAACGGAAAATGGCTGGCTTACTGCCGTATTAATGATGAAAATGTGCTTGCACACAAGATACAGGTTTTAGTATGGAAAAAACAAAGCAGTCAGCGCGGAATATATTTCTCTTATACTGAAAATGAAAAATCACTTATAGATTACCTTGTTAAAAACAATAACATTTCTCTTGCCAAATTTATAAGACTGACACAAATTTCAAGAAAAAAGGCTGAAGATATACTGAGCAATTTTGCAGTAATGAATGTAATAAAAATTAACAGCTCCAGGGACAAGACAGTATTTAGTCTGAATACTGAATTCGACCTTAAGACCTTAGGAAGGGTATAATAATAAGATTGTTCTGTAAACTTTTTTGCACTCCCTTTCGTATTCCCGCTGAATATCGGTTAATTTTGGCAACTTAAAATTAAAAAATGGCGAACAGAATGATCCGGTTTTTTTATGGTTATTCCCAAATGTTTTCCTATTTTCGACAGATTCAAAAAAATATTTAATTTATGAAAGAAGCTCTGGAAGTGCTCGATCATGTAAGGTTGAATTTCTCTCCATCAGGATTATTAGCTCTCAATATAGTAATTGCTTTTGTAATGTTTGGAGTGGCTCTCGACATTAAGTGGCAAAACTTTAAAGATGTAATTCTCAAACCCCAATCAGCTTTAACCGGAATATTCTCACAATTTGTTCTGCTTCCCGGAATAACCTTTTTATTCATTATACTATTAAATCCGACACCTACTGTGGCTCTGGGAATGATCCTCATTTCAGCCTGTCCCGGAGGAAACATCTCTAACTTTATGACCGCGATGGCAAAAGGCAATATTGCTCTATCTGTCAGCCTGACTGCTGTAGCAACTTTATCGGCAACATTCATGACACCACTAAATTTCGCTCTCTGGGGGAAGCTATATCTCAATTATTACAGCAGTGCCTCAGCCGGTTCATACCTTGTGCCAATAGAAATAAATTTTCTCCAGATGGTTCAAACTGTCGTTATACTTCTTGGTATTCCGCTAATTCTGGGTATCCTCTTTTCACAGTACTTCCCCCGTTTTACAAACAAAATAAAAAAACCTATACGGCAGCTATCTATCCTTATATTTATCGGATTTGTGCTAATACTGCTGTCGGCTAATTTCAGCCATTTCCTGAAATATATCCATATTGTCTTTCTGATAGTATTGGCCCACAATTCACTGGCTCTTTTAACCGGCTATTCGATCAGTTCAATTATTGGATTGACCAGCACCGACAGAAAAACTATCACTATCGAAACAGGAATCCAAAATTCGGGACTTGCCCTTGTTTTAATGTTTAATCCGAAAATATTTCCTCCTGAGCTGCAATTGGGAGGAATGACAATTGTTGCAGCCTGGTGGGGAGTGTGGCACATTATAAGTGGCTTATCGCTGGCTACTTTCTGGTCAAGAAAAGTAGACATACAACCTGCAGTGAGATGAGTTACGAGAAATGGTCATTGGGATACTGGTTCCTGAAGCAATATGTCATTTTTGCAAACTGGCTGATCCATAAAAAAACTATTATTACCGGACTGGAACATATTCCTGAAAATAAACCAATAGTATTTGCACCTAACCACCAAAATGCACTTAGCGACCCTATGGCAATCCTGCTTAATGTGCCTTTTCAACCGGTATGGCTTGCCCGTGCAGATATTTTCGGTAAATATAAAATAGTTGATAAAATTTTGAAGTTCCTGAAGATAATACCGGTATACAGGATCCGCGACGGAAAACAAAGCTTCGAAAAAAATGAGAAAACCTTTGCCGACTCTATAAATGTTCTTAAAAATAATGCTGCCCTGGCTCTTTTCCCTGAAGCAGCACACTCATTCAGGAGACAAATGCTTGTCCACAAAAAAGCAGTTCCGCGTATAGTTTTTCTGGCAGAGGACAAGACCAACAATTCACTGGATATACAAATAATACCTGCAGGGATATATTATAGCCATTACTGGAAATTCAACCGTTCGGTAATAGTTAATTTCGGGAAACCTGTGGCTGTTAAAAATTTCCTTGACCTCTATAAAGAAAACCCTGTGGCTGCTTTAACCGAATTAAAAAACCGGATCCACGATGCCATAATACCTTTGGTAATAAATATAACCAGTAAAAAGCATTATGCCGATATTGAAAATATACGTGAAATTTACGGAAGACATTTTCTGAACCGATGTAATAAAAGATATTCTCTGCTAAATCAGTTTTATGCAGACAGGATACTGACCGGACAACTGGACTCTCTGGAAAAGTCATCTCCCACACAAATGGAAGAGCTGGTAACCGGGGTGAATAATTATTACAGGCACCTTAAAATCCTGGGGTTACGAAGCTGGTTATTTGAAGGAAAACGGCATCATCTGAGAAGAGGGTTGCTTAATCTTCTGATCCTGACAGCAGGGTTTCCTCTGTTCCTGATTGGTTTCATCTTTAATGCAGCGCCTTTTTTTATAATTGATAAAGTGATCAGAACAAAAG
>CAZBWK010000095.1:0-15873 GCA_964495655.1 uncultured Prolixibacteraceae bacterium
TTATAAAATAATAATAGCCGAATGAGATATATTTATTAACAATCTGAATAAAAGTTGTTTATAAGATTTAATAGCAATCAATGTAATAATAAATAGAATATTGATAACTCACTTATAAAAATAATATGCCGTATTATGAAAATCAAATAAGGAAGTTGACCTAATGTATGTCATTAAATATCAATGAATAACATAACTGATTTTATAAGAAAAAAAGAATGCAATACGGTTAATTAATGACGTGAAAATCTGTGATTAATAATAAATGGTTTTTAGTGGCTATTTTTATGAATTGAAACAGATAATAAATAAGCATAACTTAATAATTTTTCTAAAATTCGTTCCAAAACTATTCAAACTTTTGTCCAAAAAGAAATAATTTATTTTAATTTTGCAGTTAAATAGTAAACGAACATTAGTTCAATTTTGTTGTTTTATTTGTTTGAAAATTACAAAGATACATACTGATTGTAAAAGGTGCTTTTTTATAGAGGCACAAAAAATTTTGACGCAATATAACACCTCGAATAGTTTAACAAATTGCATTATGGCCCGGGTTAACCCGTCTGTCAATAAAAACAGGTATAATGGCATTTTAAACCCGGAAAATACATGTTTTCTGCACTGGTTGATAAAGGAGGAGACAAATACAGTTGATTTTTATCAAAAGGATAAGAAAAAATACGACCAATTAATGTTGAACCTTCAAGAAGATATCAGTAAAGATATTGATAAATCAAAAAATCCTTCCCAAACAGCGCTGTGTTATGTTCCTGCGGGAAATATTATCGATTACAATCCGCAGGGTTCATTTGATATGATTGAAACATTGGAGGCTGATGCCTTAAAATTACCGGACATCAATCATTAAAACCTTTAGCTTTCCACAAGTATCATGCCTGTCATCAATGATCCGGCTATGGAAGACGCGAAAAAAGATGGAATAACAAATAATGCAAGAATTGATTAAAACGGTTATGATGCGCTCTCCACCTTGATGAAAAACTGTTCGATTCATCATAAAATAATTTTTAAGAGGAAGAAATTTTAATCTTCAAAGAATGGGGTAATATGGGAAAATTTATTAATAATAGGGAAAAAATATTCTTGTCACTTGTGTTTAATGTGAGATATTTGGGGAAACGATATTTACAAATAAAAAAAAATGTTGTCTTTTTATTTTATCCAAGGAACGTTGATCCCAAATTGATGATGTGATGAATTGAAGTATCCAAAAACAAAAAACTTTAAAAAATGAATCCAAAGATATTTGAAAAAATAGAAATGCCAAAAGTTAAAAATATCATTGTCATTGCCTCAGGTAAAGGTGGCGTGGGAAAATCGACCGTAGCTGCCAACCTTGCTGTTTCACTTGCAAGGCAGGGATTCAATACAGCCCTGGTTGATGCCGATCTATACGGCCCCTCGATACCTATGATGTTTGATGTTCAAAATGCACATCCTATCGGCGGAACAAAGGATGGAAAAGGGATCATGTATCCTATTGAAAAATATGGAATTAAGCTGATGTCAATTGGATTTTTTATTACCAGGGGGCAACCGATTATATGGCGTGGTCCCATGGTATCAAACGGATTAACCCAGTTGTTTAGGGATACAGAATGGGGCGTAATTGATTATATGATTGTCGATTTTCCACCCGGCACAGGGGATATTCAAATCACAGCTATACAAAAACTTAACCTTACAGGAGGTATTATTGTTACCACTCCACAAGATATTGCACTGTCCGATGCACGGAAAGCCGCTGCTATGTTTGACAATCCCAGTTTGAATGTACCTATATTAGGCATAATTGAAAATATGTCATGGTTCACTCCTGTCAACCATCCTGATGAAAAATATTTTATATTTGGAAAAGGAGGTGGAAAAAAACTGGCTGATGAATTTGGCACAAAATTATTAGGCCAGATTCCCTTAATTATGGAAATTGGAGAAATATCTGACAAGGGTTTGACTATTTATTCTAAAAATAATAAAATGATAATCGATATATTTGAATCAATATCAAGTACTATCCATGAAATATCATTTCATAGCCCCATACATAATATTCCCGGATCAAAATTAGGATAATTATTAAATTGACTATAATTTTTTTTATTACAAATTTTTAATATTCAATCAAACACGTTCTCAATTAATCTATTTTGGATTTATATAATTGATAAAATGTGAAAAATTATAAAATAACTGTTTAATAAAAAAAATTTTAATATGAACGAATTACAACCTGTTAATCAAAATGTTTTGTTGGATATTTCTTCAGACAGCAAAGAAGAACAAAAGACATCATCGGGAATTATTATTCCCGATACGGCAAAAGAAAAGCAAAATATTGCCGAGGTTCTTGCTATGAGCAATATCGAAAATATCGAAATAACAGTCGGAGACAGAGTGCTTTACAAATCGTTTAGTGGAAATGAAATTGAATTTGAAGGCAAAAAATACCTTTTAATTCAGTACTCAGAAATACTGGCTAAAATTGTTATAACCGAAGAAATTTAATAATAAAGATTATAATGCAAAAAGAGAGAGTAACTGCCAAGTGGCTTGATAAAATGGCTTTTGAAGCAGAAATCAATGGCCATAAAATTATACTCGATGCCGAAACAGAGGTTGGCGGTGAAAACCGTGGGCCACAACCTAAGCCTTTCATGCTGGTGGCTCTGGGAGGATGTACAGCAATGGATGTTATTTCTATACTTAAAAAAATGCGGGTGAAAGTTGATAAATTTAATGTACATGTCGAGGGAGACCTTACAGAAGAACATCCAAAGCTATATTATAAAATGCATGTTATTTACGAGTTTACAGGTAATAACCTGCCAGTGGATAAACTAAAAAAAGCCGTAGATCTTTCTGAAAATAAGTATTGCGGGGTAAGTGCTGTATATAAGAAGGTAATGAAACTTACATCAGAAATAAAAATTATTGAATCATGAAATAGATTAATATTACCAGGCAATTAAAATAAAAATCCACCTTCAAAGAAAGTAAATTTTTAATACAGAATCTGTCTTACACATGAATTTTGAACAAAATTAATAACTGTAATCATGGCCAAAACAGCTCCTTTTGACAATCATCTTGTTGAATACGAGAAATGGTTTGTTGATAATATTTTTACATTTTTATCAGAAATAGAAGCAATCAGAAGCATACTCCCTCAAAAAGGAAAAGGAATTGAAATTGGAGTAGGTAGTGGTATTTTTGCTTCGGCCCTTGGAATAAAAGAAGGTTGCGACCCTTCTGCATCCATGCGGATACAAGCACAAAAACGTGGAATTAATGTCATTGATGGTATTGCTGAGAACCTCCCTTATAAAAACAGCAGTTTTGATTATGCTTTAATGGTTACAACTATCTGCTTTGTTGATGATGCACAAAAAACATTGCAGGAAATAAACCGGATTCTAAAACCAGAAGGCGAAGTGATTGTGGGCTTTGTCGATAAAAACAGCCCTGTTGGCAAATTGTATCTTTTGAATAGAGGGAAAAGCCTTTTTTATAAAGAGGCTGAATTTTTCAGTACTGAAGATATTAATGAACTATTAATGAGTAATGGTTTTGTAATTATACAATCCTGCCAGACCGTCTTTGGAGGGCTTAATGATATAAAAAATATTCAGCAACCTGAAAAGGGAAGTGGTAAAGGTAGTTTTGTTGTGATAAAAGCAAAAAAGCATGAATAAAAAAACTATCAGTTTTGCATTGGCAGTTAACCATGCTGTCAATTTTCAGGAAAAACATTTTGGCAATGCATATAAATATTTCATCTATGAATGGCAGAATAATAAACTGGCATTTAGTTAAAAAATTTCAAACCTATAAAAAAAGTGCGTGGTTTCGACGGTCCGTAGATATAACCGCTATCCCGGTTTTTGCCTTTATCGAAATCATTCTGATAATGGTTCAGGAGGTTATCCAATCCCCCGGACAGTTCAATTGAAGAGTCAAGCCGCTTTAATTCAAAAATATATGCAAGTTTCAGATTTGCATCAATAAAATCCGGAGATTTAAATAACAAGTCAATCTCCGGTGTGCCGGGATCGCCAGCCAATCCGTAATGAGGAACAAACATAGAACTTGTATAGGTTCCTGATACCACTGTGCTGAACCTTTCTCCGGGTGTCCAGGAAAATGTGCCATAGCCATAGGTTTCCGGGGTTCGCAGGAATTGTTTTATGCCAGGCAATTTTTCTGACCACTCCACAGGTGTGTCATGCTGGCTTTTTTGCAAGGTAAAGCCACCCTCTACCTGAAAAATCCTGTTATAATTTCCACGAACCTCAAAAGTGGCGCCATATACCCGGCTGAATCCTCCGTTTCTTTTTTCCATCAAAGAATTCCCTTCATCATCCTTACCTGTTTCTTCTAAAATAAATGCATTTTTCAACCTGGTATAAAATCCTTCGACAGTCAGTCCGTATATATGTTTTTTAGTGGGTATGTCATAGTTCATTGAGGCGCTGAAGCTTTGCGAGCGTTCTTCCTTTAACTCTTCGGCAAGAGTGATGGTTTGAATCCCTCCTCCTGCAAATGCAATATGCATGTCGGCATCAAATGCCTGCGGAGCGCGAAATCCGGTTGACCATGAGAGCCTTAACTGGGTATTAAGGTGTGGTTTATATAAAAATGAAACTCTGGGATTTAAGATAAGATGCTTCACAAAGTTATGTTTGTCTGCCCTTACACCAGAGAGAAGATTAATATTTTTTGATAACTCCCAGTCACTCTGTAAAAAAAATCCTATATTTTTTGCATTCTGATCTGTTAAGTAGCCATATGTTTCAATTTCATCATAAACATCATCAATAAAATATTCCCCTCCGAGAGTGATCGCGTTTTTACCTGTAATCATATCATTCAAAATTCTGTTAAACTGCGTTCCTATTTGAAGTGTATGATTTTTTGAATTGCCGTAAGGAGGGTTGTTATTGTATTCCTGAATATCAGTTTCAAAATTTGGTGCTATACCTGTAAAATGATTCCTTTTAATATATTGACCGGCAATATACAAAGCAAGAGATGTCCGGTTGTCTTCGCTGTGAATTTCGTAATCTGCCCCGCCCATCAGAATATTGTGAGTCCGTTCTTCGGACTGTTGTGCAAGATAAGCCGGGCCATCTGTGATTTCTCCTCCGTAACGGTATTCATACATGCTTGAAAAACTTACCTGAAGTTTTTGTTTTTCGTTCAGGTTTAAAAATGAATTAAATCCGAATGAGTTATTTGTAAGTAATGGCATTTCTGAGAAGTTGTCTGCATTGTGGTCGTAAGAGTCCCGCTGGCGGTATGAAGTATAAAGAGCTAATCCTGCATTGCGTTTTTGTGATAAAACGGTTAGCGTACCGTTGGTGACAAAATCGTTCGAGCTGTTACCGGTAATTGAATTCATTGAGGTAATTTCATATGAGTTACGCCCGGGCATCCTGGTAATAATATTTACGGTGCCCCCTATAGCACTTGATCCGTATAGGGCAGAAGCGCCGCCCCGAACTATTTCTATACGTTCTACCATTTCGGAGGGAAGTTGTTCCAGTCCATAAAGTCCGGTTAAAGGGCTAAAAATTGAACGGCCGTTCATAAGTATTTGGCTATATGCCCCTCCTAAGCCATTCATGCGAAGTTGTGTGTAGTTGCATGTCTGGCAATTAACCTCCATTCGCAATCCCGGCTGAAAATTGAGCACTTCCGAAATAGTCTGTGCAGCAACATTTTCAATAGTTTTTGAATCAATAACATTTACTATTACTGCACTTTCAGTCTGACGTTTAAAGGTTTTTGTTCCGGTAACTACCACTTCATCCACAAGAACCAAATCTTCTTTCAGTTCAAATTTAACTTCGATGGTCTCATTCTCTTTTAAAATTACCGGAATTTTTTGTGTTTTGTATCCGATCATCCTTGCAACAAGGATAAACTCTCCAACCGGTAAATCCACCATAATATAATGGCCGGTTTCATCAGTAGCTGTACCATAGTTAGTACCTTCAAGATAAATATTGACAAAAGGGATATGTTGCCCGCGTGAAATAACATGCCCGGTTATTACTGCATCGGTGCCCTTCTGACCTTCAGTTTTGAATATTCCTACAAATAATACAATTAATAAAAAAATTATTTTGAACCTCATGATATTTTTTTTACTTCATTATTAAACAAGGATGACATTTACATCCTCATTAGAGATTAATTTATCTATAATAAAGTCAAAATAACAAACATAATTTCATAATACAAATTTTTATTAAAATTAAATTTAAATAAAAAGAATAAATTAACTGGATAGTTTTATAAATTTGTAATTAAGCAAAATGCCCAAAAATACATCCTGAATTTATCCGGTCAGGTGTTTAGAAATATAGTCAGGGCATTGAACTTAAATATTTTAACAATGTTCATAATTATTTTATTATTATAAATGGCAATACAGAAAAATCTATACAAATTATAATTCAAACTTCTACTTTCTTCGTCAGGGGAAAAGGTTTTATAAATAATTTACAATTAAAAATGAACAAAAGATCAATAAAATTTGCAATGGCAATCGATGATAACGGCCTTTTCCAGTCAAAATATTTTGGCAATGCAGATAAATATCTGATTTACGAATGGAAAAATAATGAAATGGTTTATACAGGTGATGCAGACAATCCTATTAAATCTGTTGATGAAGAGCAGGAATTTGCTATGCAAAAAAAAGGTCATGCAATAGCCGGATTGCTGAAAAGTAAGGGAGTAAAAGTGTTAGTGGCCAAAATGTTTGGAAAAAATATTCATATTGTAAAACAAAATTTTATCCCTGTGATAATTTATATCAAAGAGTCCGATGAAGCTGTATCCGTAATAAAAAGACATATAAAATGGATCGAAGATGAGTTGAACAACAGTCCGGCAGAATATAAGCTTTTTCATTTAAAGCATGGAGCGTTAAAAATGATAATATAAATAGATAACATGGAAAAAAAAGTATTTGGTCCCGTACCTTCCCGACGACTGGGTAAAAGTTTGGGGATAAATAATATCCCATATAAAATATGTACTTATTCATGCGTTTATTGCCAATTAGGTAAAGCTATTAAAGTGCAGGTGAAAAGGCAGGAATTTTATAAATCTGAAGAATTGCTAAATGAAGTAATGGTTGTTTTATCCAGCCTCCAGGATAAACGAGATTATCCTGATTATATAACTATTGTGCCGGATGGAGAGCCAACGCTGGATATTAATATTGGTGTTTTAATAAGAAAACTTCATACACTTAAAATACCCGTTGCTGTCATAACTAACGCTTCATTAATAAATTTGCCGGATGTCAGAAGGTCCCTGATAAAAGCTGATTTTATTTCTGTAAAAGCTGATTCGTTTAATAAAGAAACCTGGAAAAAAATAAATAAACCACACAAAAAATTAAATCTTGATGAAATAACATCGGGATTAGTTAACTTCAGGCAGGAGTATACCGGAAAGTTGGTAACCGAAACCATGCTGATAAAAGGAATAAATGATACATTTGATGAACTTAAGAACACAGCCCGCATAATTGGAACATTTAAGCCTGATATAGCTTACTTATCAATTCCTACACGTCCCCCGGCATTCAAAAACGTTATAGCGGCTGATGAAAGTTCTGTAAATAAAGCTTATCATATTTTTAGAGAGCATATTGACAAGGTTGAATTATTAACCGGTTATGAAGGAAGCGCTTTTGCATCAACCGGAAATTTCAAAGACGATCTGCTAAGCATAACAGCAGTGCACCCAATGCGTGAAGATGCAGTTTTAAAATTAATGTATAAAGAAGGTAATAATGAGGACATACTTAATACCCTTTTGAAAGAAAAACTGCTGGAAAAAACGCAATACAATGGCAACAATTATTACATGAGAAAATTCACAAAATGACTTTTTCCCTGAAAATAATATAAATATCCATTTTTACAGATATTGTTATATTAATTTAATCATATAAATTATGCCGGAAAATTCAGGTAAATCTCTTTTAATAGCTATCCCTACCAATGAAGGAATAACAATCTTCAAAAAAATGGTTAGAATATCTAAATATTTCAATATCTATTAATTAACAGATGGGAAACAATCTATAT
This sequence comes from uncultured Prolixibacteraceae bacterium, assembly GCA_964495655.1. Taxonomy (GTDB): domain Bacteria; phylum Bacteroidota; class Bacteroidia; order Bacteroidales; family Prolixibacteraceae; genus JAAYJR01. The sequence continues at coordinate 8,133 of CAZBWK010000095.1, forward strand.
TTGTTGAAAAAAGCGGCAATCCCTATGAAACTGATGATGTAATATTAAATGATTCTGGATGTTAAACCGTAATTAATGACTGCGATATTATTATATCTGCGCATTTCGAAAAAAGAGGAATAATAGTAAGGCTTAAAAAGAGGGATAATCCATTTTTTCAAAAAATGTGAAATAGACAAGGTTTTAAATACTTTTTAAGTAATGGCATCGATACTAAATATAAACAATGATAGTATAGAAAAAGAATTTTCACAAATTCAGAAACTTGTCAGCGAGCAAAAATTCATAACAGCAATAAATGAATTGCAAAAAATGATAGAGTCGGACAACAAAAATCTGAAGGCAAATGCACTTTTGGAATATTTGGAAATAATTATTAAATACCATAACCAAGATATATTTTCATCGACCAACCTTGATATGGATCCTTGGATAGAATAAAAAATTGATGAAATGATTCCTTATGAAAAATCTAAAGAATAAATTTATCTTAGCTCCCCTCAAATTGGGTTATGCAACACACGGACTGGTAAATGAAAGGCACCTTTCATTTTATGAAGAAAGGAGTCATGATATTGGCGCAATTACTCCTGAACCTCTTTACCTTGACCCGGGGTTACGCGAAATACCTTCTCAACTTGGAATAGACAATGACGACAAAATACCCGGACTGGCCAGTTTGGTTGATCTCCTGCACAAAAACGGGACAAAAGCCATTGCCCATTTAAACCATCCCGGAAGAATGGCAAATCCCAAAATACCGGGGAATTATTTTTGGTCTGCAACCAACCGGGCTTGCGAAAACGGGGGAGCAACGCCTGAGATGATGGACAGTAAAATGATGGATAAAACAGTGAATTTATTTGTTTCCGCAGCCCGTCGCGCAGTCGCCTGTGGGTTCGACTTTATTGAACTGCAGTTCGGACACGGTTACCTGTTGGCCCAATTTCTGTCACCTGCGGTTAATGACAGAAAAAATAATTATAATGGCAATCTGGAAAACCGGGCAAAATTTCCATTGGCATTATTGACTGCAGTCAAAAAGGCTGTAACCATACCTCTGATTGCACGGATTAGCGGAGACGAAATGATATCCGACGGGTTGCATATCGATGAAATGATCGAATTTTCGAAGATGCTTGAAAAAAATGGCGTAGAAGCCATCCACGTTTCGGCAGGTTCATCCTGCTCAACACCTCCATGGTTTTTTCAGCATATGTTTGTTCCGAAAGGCACAACATGGGAACTGGCATACCGCATTAAAACAAAAGTTAATATACCTGTTATATTTGTTGGCCAGGTAAATACAAAAGAAGACATTCAGTTACTCGAACAAAAATATCAAGCAGAATATATTGCACTGGGAAGAGCAATGATAGCTGACCCCGACTTTGCCGGAAAAATTTCAGGCTCAAAAAATGGTAACATAAGGCCTTGCCTGGCATGCTCGGAAGGTTGCCTTGGAAATGTCAGAAAGGGAATTGGATTGAGCTGCGTGGTTAACCCAACCGTCAATAATAAAATGCCGGCCCTGACAAAAACAATGAAACTGGAAAAAATTGCTGTCGTGGGTGGCGGCCTGGCCGGAATGCAGGCTGCAATCGTTTTAAAAGAAAGAGGTTTTAATGTTACAATTTTTGAAAAAGACAAATTGGGCGGACAGTTTAACCTGGCTTATCTTCCCCCCAAAAAAGGCAACCTGAAAAAAATTGTAGATTATTTTATAGCAGAACTATTTCGGCTAAAAATTCCTGTAATTTATAAGGAAGCTAAAGAAGAAGATATTGTCAATGGAAGTTTTGACCGGGCAATAATTGCAACTGGGGCAATTCCGGTAATTCCTCCAATAAAAGGCTTGCAAAAATATTATTGGACCGAGTTTCTGGACGATAATCAGTTGCCTCAAAACGAAACTGTCTTGATTATAGGGGGCGGATTAATAGCTTTGGAAGTAGCCTCAAAATTAATTGAAGGTAAAAACCAAATTATTATCATTGAAATGCTCGATGAAGTTGGCAGGGGCATGGAGATGCTGGAAAAAGCACAAACCCTGAAAAAAATGTTACAAAACGGGGTTCAAATATATACAAAGCATACGGCTGTTGAGATTAATGGGGAAAATGTTTATATTGAAAACGAACACAATCTGAGAACAAAAATTGAAGGGGTTGATAAAATTATTATTGCCGCCGGCATGAAAAGCTATATTCCATTTCATCCTGAATCCAAACTATCTGCCTATTATGTAGGAGATGCCCGTTCGGTGGGCAAAGCAGAAAATGCTATTCATGATGCTTACAAACTGGCGCTGACATTCTAATAATTTTAAAAAATTATGACAATATTTGTAATTCAAAATCAAGGAGAATGGCAATAAAAAAAATATTCTGGATTGCCGGATGTATTGTTTTATCAGTAATATTCTCATGCACAAGAAACAAAGAGAAAAGAGTTGCCGAAACCGAATTTTCCGGATCTGAAAGTTGTATTGAATGCCATGAACATTTCTACGATCTGTGGGCGACTTCATGGCACGGTAAAGCTATGCAACATATTAATTCCGATTTTATCAAGGAATACCATTTACCCGACAGCGAGCCAATGGAAGTGGAAGGAAAGTTATATCAAGTAGTTTTTGATGATTCAACAATGACAATGTACGAAAAGGAAGGTGATAAATTATTAAATACTTACCAGGCAACATGGTCACTCGGTGGCAGAAATGTTTTTTGCTTTCTTGTGCCTTTAGAAAAGGGCAAGTTGCAAACAATTCCATTGGCATACGATATGAACCGTAATGCCTGGTTTAACTATCCGCAATCAGCCGTACGGCATTTCGTGGAAGATAACGTGGATGAGGCTCTTCCATGGAAAGACCGCATGTATACTTTCAATACAGGTTGTTACAATTGTCATGTGAGCCAGTTAAGTTCAAATTTCGACCTAAAAACAGATACTTACAAGACAACCTGGCGTGAGGCTGGCATAAACTGCGAAACTTGTCACGGACCGAGTGCCGAGCATGTAAGAGTTTGCCGCGAAGCTGAGGAAAAGGGAGAGGAAGTGAAAGATCTTAAAATTGTTGTAACTTCTACTTTCAGACCTGAGCAGCATGATGCTTCCTGCTCTTCTTGTCATGCTAAATGCAATCCGATCACTTCCAGCTATATGCCGGGAGAACCTTTCTTTGATCACTTCAATCTGACAACACTGGAGGATCATGATTTTTTTCCTGATGGCCGCGATCTGGGAGAAAACTACACATATACCGGTTGGCTGATGAATCCCTGCAAACAGGCCAGCGATCTGAATTGCGCAACTTGTCATACGTCAAGCGGACGTAACCGCTTCAGAGACAAACCAAATGATGCCTGCACATCATGTCATCAGGATAAAGCCGAAAACCTTGAAGAACATACCTTGCACGAAGCCGACAGTCCGGGCTCTGTTTGCATTAACTGCCATGTGCCTACCAGAGAATATGTAGGACGCTTTTTACGCAGTGACCATTCCTTCCGGCCTCCAATGCCTGAAGCGACAATAAAATTCGGTTCTCCCAACGCCTGTAATCAATGTCATTACGATAAATCACCGGAATGGGCTAACAAAATTGTAAAAGAACGTAAAAATCCGCATTACCAGGAAGAGACACTTTATTGGGCACAGTTGATAAAAGAGGCACGTGATGCTGACTGGAGCCGGTTAGACGAAATGCTGACAATCATAAATGAAAATAAATATAATGAAGTCGTCGTAACCTCTTTCATCCGGTTACTTGCAGGTTGCCCGGAAGAAAAAAAATGGGAAACAGTCATAAATGCTCTCACAACTAACGAATCTCCTTTAGTCAGGTCTGCGGCGGCTTCCATTCTTTCAGCTAATTATTCTGAAAAAGCAAAAAATGCTCTTGTGGAAGCGGCAGATGACGAGTATCGGCTGGTCAGGATATCCGCAGCTTTATCTCTGTCAGGATTTCCAAAAAAACATTTATCACCTGAAGATTCTCTAACTGTAGCTGAAGCAACAGATGAATATATTAATTCACTTGTGGCAAGACCTGACGACTGGAGCTCTCATTATAATAAAGGCATTTTCTACCAAAACAGAGGGAATTCAAAGGAAGCACTTGATTCATACGAAACAGCAGCCCGTTTATATCCCGAAGCAATAATGCCGCTTATCAACAGCAGCGTACTTTATTCATATACAGGAAATACAACAAATGCAGAGGAAAATCTTAAAAAAGCCCTCGAAGTAGACCCCGATAACGAAGCAGCCAATCTGAACCTCGGACTCCTCCTTGCAGAACAAAATAAAATGCAGGAAGCTGAAAAAGCTTTGTTTAAGGTCATGGAGGTAAATCCCGAACAGGCAGTAGCTGCTTATAACTTAAGTGTAATTTCTTCGCAACGAAGCATAAAGGAAGCTGTAAAATATGCTGAAATCGCATATAAAGCTCGCCCTGAAGAGCCGAAATATGCTTATACCCTTGCTTACTATCTTATGCAAAACGAACAAAAAGTTATGGCAATTCAGACACTTAAGAAACTGATCAAAGAACATCCTCTCTACCTGAGTGCAGTAAGCTTCCTTATTGATATATATATGAAAGACAACAATATAAAAGAGGCTCGGAAACTATATGAGCAAACACTGAAAACCGAAGGGCTTTCAGAAAGGGATAAAGCAGTAATACAACAAGCATTAAATGCTCTGAGGAATCCATCCTGAATGCTTGTAATGAACTCCCAGTTGCAAGGTAAGCCTTTTATGGCGACAAGATGCAATTAAAACCTGATGCTGACGAGACCGCGAATCGGGTAATATATTATGGGTAATAATTAAATTACAATATTATGTTAATTATTATTTCACATATATGATATAACATATTTCTAAGTATTACCCCTAATTGATAACGGTTAATATTTGAAGGAATGATAAAAACTTTCCAACTTCGTGAAACAGACATTTCATCATTTCCATTTGGCTCTTGACTGAAATCAGGATGTTTATTTACAAAACCACATGATAAGGTTTACCTTTGATTTAAAATATTTACAATTTTATTATTTTCCCTACCCCGCCTTCAATATATTTTTCGGGGTATAAAGCTTTTATCTCGGTAATGTGCTGCGTGCAATGTGTCGGGCAAATGAAATCAAAGTTTTTAAATAATTCATATTCCTCAAATCCATGTAATCCGCCAACAATGGCATAAATCTTTCCGAATTGTGAGACGGTATCCAGAATATTTTTCATTTTGGGGTGCGAGCATCCGACAATCAGAACGAGCCCTTTATCGGTTTTTACCGCCATCGATTGTTCTATCCATTCAAGTTCACCGGTCGAATAAAAATTCTCATATATTTCCATGGGCTTATCCACTTGAACAACCTTTTTCGCATTACGTATTCCTCTTAATGAAACAGGGGCAAACACATTTACCTGGGAATTTTTGTTAAGAAAAGCTGAAAGACCTCCAACATGATCGAAATGTCCGTGCGAAATAAACACATCATCAACTGATGAGGGCAGTAAATTTAGTTTTCCCATATTATTGAGTAATATGGTACCGTTTGCCCCTGTATCGAAAAGGATAGTCCTGCCATATGCTTCTATCAGGCAGGAAAATCCCCAATCCGCTTCTAAATCTTTTTGAAACAATGTATTATCATAAAGTATTGTTATTATCATTTTGAGTCATAATTTTTAAATTTTCATAATTTCCGGAATCCTTATCATACGCGTGGCCTCAGCAATCTCATTAATTTCTTTAAACATCTCTTCAGAAATAGGAACTTCCTTTTCTTTTTTTTGAAATCCAACTTCTTTCATCCTGTCAATTTTTAAAAAAAGTTTCATGGATTTTCCCATCCGGATGAACATCAGATTGTCCGCAACGTTTTCCAGTATCTTTATTTCATTTGCAAAAGCGCTGGTACTTACGGCAAAAACATAAGTACGGTTTTTATCATATTGCAGAATATCTTTAAGTTTATTCAATATATTATCCTTATATGTTTTGGAAAACAGCAAAAGGTTCAATGCAGAACCAAAAACCATTATACCTAAATTAGTTTTATCAAGCATATTTTCAGCTTCTTCAATAGTTTCATCCCATATTTGGGGTATAACCATATTTGATTTTAATATGTCATCTCCTGTTTTTTTATATCCGCTAATATCCGGATCAAACTGAATATACACTACTTTCCCTTGATAGTTTTCAATATCCATATCATATAATTTCTTCATAGCCGTTTTTACCAGTTCATTTTTCGGATATTGTAAAGGAATGCCTATCAAAGATCCTCCTGCTTTTAGCCATGCTGCAACAAAACCAAATTCAACCAATGGTTTCCCTGTTCCCCCCGGACCACTTATCAATGTTGATGAAGGAATTAACATACCTTCCGGCAACAATTCATCAAACCATTTAATATTTATCTTTAATTTTGTCATAATTACTGTCAATTATCAATTAAGAACTAAACCTTAAGTTAATTTTTTATATATGTTCACACAAATTTTTGTCACTGTGAATTCAAAAATAGCAAACATATTCTCACAATACAAAATTTATTTAGATTAAATTTAGGTAAAAAAAGATAAAAATAACAAAACGATTTTATAAATTTATATTTGGTAATGGGCATAAACTTTCTCTTAATTATAAAACATCAGCCTTATCCGAATCAATTTGTTATAAAACAAATTACGAACTGTAGTTCACAAAGACAGAACATCAAATCGACAGTTCTCATCTATTGCCTTTAATTTCACAATTATAATGGAAAATAGAACACCAATACAAAAACAGATGAATCAACTTGGAACCTTAGGACTGCCTTTTGTTTTTTTGATCGACTTTTTGATGGAGTATCCCCAAATTTTTTCTTTTGATGATCCATCCGGAAAAATAAAATGGCAAATTCACAACTTAAACAATTCTTATTTTTCTACCAAAATACCGGCTTTGAAACAATGGAATATATATCCTGTAACTTATGAAATATACCGGAAAGGTTTTGACCTGATTCAACAGCACATACTCAATGGCAATACATTTTTATTAAATTATACACAACCTACTATTGTTGAAACAAATCTCACACTTGATGAAATTTTTCAGATAAGCATTGCCCCTTACAAAATTTTACTGAAAAACAAGTTCGTGTGTTTCTCACCAGAATCTTTTGTAAAGATAGCTAACGGGAAAATCTCGTCATTCCCCATGAAGGGTACTATTGATGCAGATAATAATGATGCCGAGAAGTTGATACTTTCCGATAGCAAAGAATTAGCAGAACATAGTACCATCGTTGATCTAATCCGTAATGATCTTAGCATCGTAGCTGATAATGTGATTGTTGAAAAATTCAGATACATTGACCGAATTCATACTAATCAAAAAGATCTGCTGCAGATAAGTTCTAAAATCACAGGTGATTTACCCCGGAACTATCCAGAGATAATCGGGGATATTCTTTTTTCTATGCTGCCAGCAGGGTCAATCTCGGGAGCACCTAAGAAAAAGACTGTTGATATTATATTGGAAGCTGAAAATTACAACAGAGGTTATTATACCGGGGTTTTTGGTATTTTCGACGGGAAAAACCTTGACAGTTGCGTGCTGATCCGGTTTATCGAAAACCAAAACGGACGGCTGGTATATAAAAGCGGCGGGGGTATCACTTTTATGAGTGATCCGGAAAGTGAATACAACGAAATGATAAAT
>CAZBWK010000096.1:0-15783 GCA_964495655.1 uncultured Prolixibacteraceae bacterium
CAGCCACAGTTTATGCAATCGGACAGGCAAATGTAGATATTGCCGCTGATACCAAAACAGGCCCTTCTTTGAGAATGAAGTTTGGATTTGGGGCACAGATTGTTGTCGGACTTCCCGTTGCGGGAAATGTGAGTGTGCTTTTTGTTGTCGGTGCTGAAATATTTGTTGCGGTAGGTATAGTTGAGGTTTCAGCTTTCTTAATGTTTCAGGGTCATGCTGAAATTTTGGGCGGTATCGTCGCAATAACCATCCGTATTGAAGCAAAAGGCACTTATTCGAAAAAGGCAATTGGAAGTGGAGGTTCCCGCACTGACATGCAGTGTCAGGTAACCTTCGGCCTTGACATCAGCATAGCATTTATTATTAATATAAGTTTCACTGAATCCTGGCAGGAACAGCGTCAGATAGCTTAAAAAACAAAAATTATGAACCCAAATCAAAGATTATCGATAATGACATTTCCGCAATATTTTAATGGAAATGAGTTGCATATAAATATAGTGGTACTGCCTCGTGACCACAATCCGCTTAATCCGGTCATTGTCGGTGAAGAGCCACAGATTCCGGATGCCAATACAGCATTTGCGGATGCCAATTTTTCCTTTGGTGCCCAACTCATAAAGGGTTTTGGCATTAATCCTTTACCGCAACCCAAACCCCCCGGTGAAGCAATTTCATTAGTTACAACTTCGCCAGAAGATCCACGGGAGATATTTGAAGCAATGGCAAATCACCTGCAGATTTTCAATCTCAATATGGTGAATTCCAATATTAATTTGCAGAATATACCCGCTGAAAGACAATTTCAGAAGGCCAGACCAGTACAGTACAGTGTTTATAAACATTTACCAAAAACCTACCTGAAAGCAACAGGTATTCAGACACCCAGAACAAAAAATGCATTTACTGATGACCGTTATCACTGTGCGGTAAAAGCTGCAAGATTTCATCAGGGTTTTAAGAGAAGCAGTGATATCATAAGCTGGGGAAAAGTATTTGCCCACATTCTGCGACAACCACTGCTTGCCAGGGCAGCAGGATTTATCTACTCTGCCAGCTTACCCATCGTTGAAGATACTTTCCCGGAAGGGGGCTTTTTATATATTGACCTGGCTGACGGAAGCAGTTTCAGTCCGCAACAGGCAGCGGATGATACATTTATTAAAAGATATGCTGCAAGGATCCCTGCACTGAAACCAGGTGAGCCAAGACAGGTTTTTGCTCCGCTGCTTTACCCTGTTTTGAATGTTCACGACGGAAATTATGACAAGTTATTCATAGAAACTGCAGAATATGACGATGGCTTTGCCAAAATTGTGCATTGCCATCAACCTCCGCACCGCGATCTGCTGGTTGAGGAAGCCGATGGTTCCTACCCGGTAAAGGATACAGGTATCAGTTTGGGTTGGGACGATGAGCAAATTCTGATCTGGTACATGCGCCAGTTAATGATCGATTCATCCGTGACGAGTCCGGAAAAACGACTCGATGCCCCAATAGGTGTGTTTGGCTACGTTATCGATGTTCGTGAAACTTCCGAAGCGGCTGAACCTGAAAATCCGTGGGAATCGTTAAACCTTGTCAGTAACAAGCTGCCCCTGACTCTCTCCAAAAATTCTTCATCGCCCGATGATTTTATTGAGCTGGGTGATTTTAAAGGAGAACTTCCTTACCAGGTATATCCTCAGCAACTCGACGGTACCGAACAGGTAACCGGACAAATGCAACCCTACTGGCTGCCTATGTATTTTGCAAGCTGGAACGGGCATAGCATGGTTTTGCCTGATGACGATGCTGCCAGGGTGTATCAAACTACCAATGCAAATGTCGAGGCCGACCCTGACGGACAACCTGCTGCCGATCAGGACGGAAATCCTGTAAGTACAGGAACAGGCGTAACCGGAGGCGCAAAAAATAATCTCAACCGGATTTATAATCCCGGACCTTTAAGTACGCAACTTCGTTATGGTAAAACTTACCAGTTCAGGATTCGTTTACAGGACATAAGCGGGGGCGCTCCCGGGATCGACAGAAAACCGGTGAATGAAACGTCTTCCGATATTGCAACCTGCCGGTTTAAAAGATATATCGCACCTATTCAGCCACGGATACAGGAAATTGAATCCGTACCGGGTGCCCAGCCGGGCGATGTTCATCCTGTTATTGGCACTGATGGACCTTCCGAATTAAATGAACTCAACATCAGAAGGCCAAAACTGGGATATCCGGCTGTTGTATACACCGGCAAATACAGCGACCCGGTTCAGCGCCTTCTGAACCAGTCAAACCTGAGTCTCGATGTGGATACCACTGACCACAGTCACAATGCCGAACACAGGGTGGGCCTCGGAATTGCAGATCCTGATGTCAACCAGGTGGAGATAACTGTCGAAATTGAATCGTTAAAGCTTGACAAGCTTGCCAGCGTAAACGGAAAAGATGATTATGTTCATCTATACACAACCAGGCGTTTTTTCCCGGATATAAGCGGTAATGATGACAATTATGAGGCAACATTAAATATTCCCATCGAATACAAGGATATTGAAGGTCCTGACAAAGTCCTGAATGTGGGTAAGGAAATTAACCTGGTACAGGATTTAGGCCTTACAGACGATATCGACAACCTCGCACAGCTTGTGTTGCCGACAGCCAGAACCATACGCCTGACTGTCAGGGCGGTTTGTGAAGATAAAGAGGACGGCAGTGATACAGGTGCGTATTACGGTGTCATTGATGCAGCGAACAAAACAATGGATGTAAGATATGGCGAGCCTTTTACCGTGACGTTATATAAAGCATCGAATGATGAAACAGGCTTGCTGGCGCTAACTCCGGGAGTTCCAAATATACAGGCTTTATATATGCAACCTGATGCTGAAACCGTCTTTGACGGTAAGCTGACCACCCTGTTTTTTGGCAATGAAAATCTTACCCAAAGCAGTAATGTACAGCAATTAGCAGATCAGTTGAACCTCGAAAGTAACGGTTTGACTTTATATGCCCCCAAAGGCAAGCGGGTTGTATTTGGGTGTTCCAGCCGGATACGCCACACCCTGGCTCCTGACGGATCGTCCGTCACATTTGCTTCAAAAACCGATCTGTTCAATCACTGGCTGTGCTGCATCAACTTCGAACTGGACAGGGACTGGATGTGGGATGCCCTGGAAACAGATAGTTTTATAGTAAGACGGACCAGAGGTTTTACACATGATCCCCAACCAGAGGAGGAAAATGCCGAGGCAGGGCGTATCAGAATGATCCGGACGGCTTCTTTTGAATCACTGGACAATCCGCGGCGGAATTCCACACAAATTGTGTTTATCGATGCAGTGGAGCCCAAGAAGAACCCGCAGAATGGCAATCCGTCATTCCCCGATACCATCGATCTTACTTATACACTTGAACCCAGGTTTAAATCCGGCCACGCAACAGACAGGGATGGACCGGAAACAGTGGAGTTAACACTTCCGGTTACCACGCCACCTGCCCAGATTCCCAAAATTGTTTCAGCTGGCTATGCTCTTTCTCCATACAAGCGGGATGAAAAATATGAAAATTCAGAATCACGCAAGCGTTTTCTGTGGATTGAATTTGCGGAACCTGTTGAAGATCCGCAGGACAACTATTTTGCAAGGGTGTTGGCTAACGTGCCTGATCAGCTGATAAGCAATAATCATCCTTCACTTTTTGCCGGTCCGCAGGAACCCCCGTTACCTGTTGATCCGGAGCAAATCAGGATTATCACACAAGTTTCATCAAACGACCTGGCAGGGCTGAATGCAATGCAGCCCTTGGTAAAAAGTACCACCAGCGATGTACACTACCTTCTTCCTTTGCCTCCCGGATTGCATGCAAACAGTGATGAGATGTTCGGCTTCTTTACCTATGAATTCAGAGTCGGCCACTTTGAGCGCCCGCCTCTGAATCCGGGTGAAGAACCCGAAAAAGTATGGACAACCGCACAGGGACGTTTCGGAAGAAGGCTGAAATCACACGGCATTCAGCATCCGGCTCCGGCGCTTACCTGTATGCCGAACCGTGACAAGGACAAGCTGTGGGTAACCGCCCCGTACGCAGTAGCTGTTCACAAGGGTAAAAATGTCACTGCAAATCCTCCCCGGACTGAATTGTGGGCATTGTTGTATGCTCAGGTAAAACAGGCTGACAATAACGATTACCGGAACATCCTGCTGGATGACCGTCCGCTTGACTGGAGGGTACAGATAGAGACTGCAAAGGAGATAAATGTCTTTGAGAAATATACCAGTGATGAGCTGCAATTGCTTAATAAAATAACTGTAAAAACACTTAAAGGGCAGACAACGGTTTCACAAACAGACAATTTCTTTAAACTTGTTGATTTTACGAAGAAAAATAAAAGCTCAACAAAATACGGGACTACTGTATGGAGCAACAAAGAAGTGTCCCAATTGCTATCAATTTACGGACTGCCCAAAGATTCTTCCTTAAGTATAATTGTGGTTGAAACACTCCCCCGGATCAACAATATTTTTGAACATATGACAGGCTTAGGTCAATCACAGGTGGCTCAAACAGCAACTAACTTAATGAGCAATGACCAGAAAGTCACATTCAGCAGGGAGTATGATAAAAGGTTTAGTGCGAAGTCGGCATCCTTCTCCACTGATATACGGCAAAAACCCAGTCCCGTGAGTGATGAATTAGGGCACCACAGGATTCTGCGAACATCGCGGTTAATTAAAGTACCGGATATTTGTTAATAATGGCTCATTGAATTTGATAAATCTGATATTTTATTCCAGCTCTCTTAGTAATTAAATCCAAAAACCCAAATCGGTATTACGTTGAGGTAACCAGATTCAATATCATCTTTTACCGCAAATAATACTGTATATGATAACAGTTCTGTTAAATGTATCCAAATCCGGCATCAGACAGGATAACTTTTCAAGGGAAGATGATGCTGATAAATTCAACCGGCATGTGACGGTCCTGATCTGCACAGGGGATAAATTAATTTATCAGTTGTTACGATCAGAATTATCAGCTGGCAGCTTAATGAGTTATCTGGGGAATCGGGGTTCTCCCTGAATTCCCTTGATGATTTCAAGAGCATTTTTGACATTTTCTTCCGGTCCTCGCAAGAGTAGCATGACAGCGCCCTCTGCGCCCTGAATCCCTCCTGATGCAATATGAGTTGCCGATACATCTGCTAATATTTTAAGAGATTCAATTTCTGTAATTATCTCACCAGTATACAGATACATTGACGGCACATTATGAAGACTCTTTAAAGGCTCCTGCATCTTCCTCACAACATCGATCAGGTCAGCGCCTATCTCTTTTTCCAGGCCAACCGGAATTAAAAGTTTTGCCTTGGATCCTGTAATATAAGGGATTATTGTTCCTGTTGTTCCGGAATTGGGAGCCCCTATTAATCCGGCTGACAGTTTGTTTTTATAATCCAGGGCATTTGCCCCTTTTATAACTACATCACCTGGTTTCAGATCCTTCACTGCGTCTGCAAGCGAAAGATCTTTCCGCCATTCTCCTTTTATAAGAACAATTTCCCCGATATTGGGTTCCGTTTCAAGCCTGTTTTTTTCTGTTGCCGGTTGCGTTCTACCTGTGAGAAAGGCACCATGCGGAATGGTTTTATTCAATATCTCCTCAGCCACATATGTGGTTGTACTGCCCCTGGTGATTATTACCATTCCTTCCTTAAGAGCATCTTTAACAAATGATGATTGTGCTATCGCTTTGCCAATTAATCTTTTGCTTTCTGAAACAGTCAAAACAACATGACCCTGGACTATTTCATCTTTTTTATCAGAATACTCTTTATTTAATCCGGGATAACTGTAACCTGATGGCGTAATTAACATCATAGCAACGAAAAAATAAATAAATTTTGTGGCGATCATTTGTATAATAATAGTATAAATTTATACAGTTTTTTTAAGGTGTTTTTTATTCTGTAAATATAAGGTTTTTAATATATATCCATATCATTACCAAATTAGCCAAAGAACTTGATTCGGGCTAAATTAAATCGTTTGCCGATTATTTTATACTTTTAAAATAATGGCTATATATATGCAACCAGTTATGACGGCGGTTTTGTGTACAGGTATGACGGGAAAGAGGTGGCACGTTCCGGACTTATAAATCCTGAACTTTACGATCTTTCTAACAATGTACCTCTGCGTATAGGTTTCGGACCTAATGATTATTTTAATGGCTCAGTGACTGATCTCCGGTATTATGACCGTGCATTGTCACCGGAAGAGATTCACCGGCTCAACCGCCGGAATGCGGGTAATTGAGCCGGTGAATGATAAGTGGGAATTAAAATAATTTTTGATTATTCTCCTGCAACTTCAAATTCAAGGTCAACGATCACATCTTTAAAGAGTTTGATCTTTGCGGTATAAGTTCCCGTCTCTTTAATCGCATCTTCGGGCAAAGAGATTTGCTTCCTGTCTATTTCAAATCCTTTTTTATTAATCGCTTCAGCGACCTGGATAGTATTTACCGATCCGAATATTTTTCCGGAAGAGCTTACTTTGGCTCCTATCTTAACCTTCTTTTTAGATAATTTTTCAGCAATTACCAGCGCTTCATTTCTCAGGCGTTCCTCTTTGTGCGCCCTTTGCTTTTTATTCTCTTCAAGCATTTTTATTGCCGATGGTCTGGCAGCTATTGCTTTTTTCTGCGGAATCAGGTAGTTGCGGGCATAACCGTCTTTAACAGTTACTATATCATCTTTATTTCCGAGACGTTCAACGTCTTGTATCAATATAATTTCCATTTCAAAAATTTCTTTTTATTTCAGCATATCTGTTACATACGGGAGCAAAGCCAGCTGGCGGGCTCTTTTAATTGCCGTGCTTACTTTGCGCTGGTATTTGAGAGAAGTTCCGGTAATTCGGCGGGGTAAAACTTTACCCTGTTCGTTAAGAAATTTTTTCAGGAACTCAGGGTCTTTATAGTCGACATACTTAATTCCGTTTTTCCTGAAACGGCAGTATTTCTTTTTCTTTATCTCTACTGACGGGGGGGTAAGGTATCTTATCTCACTTGAATTTTGTGCCATGATTTATGCCTCCTTTTTACTTTTTTCTTTTTGTATTCTTCTTCTTTTTTCACTGTACTCAACAGCGTATTTGTCGAGTCTTACCGTAAGGAAACGAATGATTTTCTCGTCACGGCGCAGTTCAATCTCAAATTTGCTGATGAATTCCGGAGCTACTTTAAATTCAAAAAGATAATAAAAACCTGTAGATTTGTGTTGGATTGGGTAAGCCAGTTTTTTCATGCCCCAATCTTCTTCATGGATGATCTCACCTCCGTTATCGATGATGAGTTTCCTGAATTTTTTGACCGTTTCCTTTACCTGTGGCTCAGATAAAACGGGAGTACAAATGAAAACGGTTTCGTACTGATTTAACATAAATAAAAATTTAAATATTAAACATGTAAAAATTTGAGGCGCAAAAATAGTAAGAATTTAATACTTATCAAATAATTACAAAGGAATATTGCCATGTTTTTTCGGAGGGTTTGTTTTTCTTTTGTTTCTGGTCATTTCAATTGCTCCGATAATTTTCCATCTGGTATCTTTAGGTTGTATAATTTCATCAATATAACCAAGAGAGGCTGCTCTGTAGGGATTTGCAAAATTTTCCCTGTATTCTTTTACCGCAGCAACTTTTTGTTCTTCGCTGAGTGAGTTTTTATATAAAATATTAATAGCTCCTTCAGGTCCCATTACTGCTATCTCGGCCGTAGGATATGCAAAATTTATATCCCCTCCGATATGTTTGCTGGACATTACATCATATGCTCCTCCATAAGCCTTTCTGGTGATTAAAGTAATCTTTGGCACTGTGGCTTCTGAAAAGGCATAGAGCAGTTTGGCTCCGTGCTTGATTATTCCTCCGAATTCCTGTGTCGTTCCGGGCAGAAAGCCAGGTACATCAACAAAGGTTACCAGCGGAACATTAAATGCATCGCAAAACCTCACAAAGCGGGCAGCTTTTACAGATGAATTAATATCGAGTACACCTGCGAGGTGTGCGGGCTGGTTAGCGACTATGCCGACAGGATGACCGGCAAACCTGGCAAATCCGACAATTATATTCCGGGCATAATCAGGCTGCACTTCAAGGAAATGATTATCATCAATAACACTCTGAATAATCTCATGCATGTTATAAGGCTTATTCGGATCTGCCGGTACAAGATCCTGAAGGCTTTCCACTTCCCTGTCAGGCGGGTCAATGCCTGACTTAAGCGGCGGATCTTCAAGATTGTTTGATGGGATAAAAGTAAGCAGCTCTCTTACCATCATTATAACCTGTTCTTCATCAGCTCCGGTAAAATGTGCCACTCCGCTCTTTGTGCTGTGTGTGTGTGCTCCGCCCAGCTCCTCTTTGGAAACCTCTTCGTGTGTAACTGTCTTAATTACTTCCGGCCCTGTAACAAACATATGGCTTTTTTCTTTTACCATAAAGATATAGTCAGTAAGTGCAGGGGAATAGACTGCTCCTCCCGCACAGGGACCTAATATTACTGAGATCTGGGGTATTACCCCCGAAGCTATTACATTGTTATAAAAAATATCGGCGTAACCTGCAAGACTTTCCACTCCTTCCTGTATCCTTGCTCCTCCTGAATCGTTAAGGCCGATCAGGGGTGCTCCCATTTTAAGGGCAAGATTCTGTACTTTTATTATTTTGTTGGCATTTGAACGGCTCAGAGATCCTCCAAAAACTGTAAAATCCTGGGCAAAGACATATACCAGCCTGTCGTTTATTTTTCCGTAACCGGAAACTACACCGTCACCCAGGATCCTCTTGTCATTCATCCCGAAGTTGTGATTATGGTGCGTTACCAGTTTGTCAATTTCATTGAAGGTGCCGGGATCCAATAGTTGCAATAGTCTTTCTCTCGCAGTTCTTTTGCCTGAATCATGTTGCTTTTCAATTCGTTCTTTTCCTCCGCCCAGCTCTGCTTTAAGATTATATTCCTGAAGCTGGTCATATTTTTTTTGTAAATCCATCAATGGTCTGTTTATTCGAGTTCGATTAGAATTTGATCGCTTTGAATCACATCACCCTCAGCTACATTGATCTTTTTTACCAGGCCATTAGCAGGGGCTTTATATTCGCTCTCCATTTTCATGGCGGAGATAATAATAGCTGTTTCTCCTTCTTTTATTATATCTCCTTCTTTCACCATTATCTTTACAACCTTTCCGGGCATTGGCGATGAAATAGTTTTGGTTTTGGAGGAGGCGCCGTTTGCATTACGGTTATTAAGGTATCGTGATTCTGCGTCAATTATTGTTATATCGTATGTATCATAAAGCGTATGGGCAGTGTATTTTTTTTGCTGGTTTCCCGGCACTAATTCTATGTTGTAAGAATTGCCACCTTCCAGGATTGAGAACGTTCCGTCAGATGTATGTAGCAGGTCTACCTCGTAAACTTTTCCGTCTACTTCTACTTTTAAGATATTTCCATCCTGGTCAATCAGATTTGCCCGTGCTATGCGGTCATTTATTTTTATTTCCAAAGCCATATATCAATTTTTAGAAATGATTTATGAATGGAATTTTTTTCCAACGGCTTTGCGCAGGTACAAATTCCTTCCTGTTTTCCTGTACTCTGCTGATTTTATCAAGATAATTAATATATGCGGCAATAATAATCATATCGTCTATATTTTCAACCGACTTTTTATTCATTAAATGATGCAGGTTCTTCTCTATAAAATTGGTGTCGTATCTGCCGTTAACAAAGTTTTGGTTATTCATTATCCGTTCCAGAAATTGTATAGATGTTTTTACACCTGTGATCTTATATTCATAGAGTGCCCTTCTCATTCTGTTAATAGCCTCTTTTCTTGTATCTCCCCATACTATTAACTTTGATATCATCGGGTCATAATGTATCGGTATGTTGTACCCTTCATAAACGTAACCATCTGTCCGTACACCAAAGCCGAGGGGTTCAGATATCTTGTGAATTTTCCCCGGACTTGGCATGAATTGTTTGTCAGGATCTTCAGCATAGATCCTGCACTCAATGGCATGACCTGTCTGACTAATATCTTCCTGCGAAAATTCAAGCCTGTGACCTTCGGCAATTTTTATTTGTTGCTTTACCAGGTCAATGCCGGTCACTCTTTCAGTAATTGGATGTTCGACCTGAAGCCTTGTGTTCATTTCCAGGAAATAGTAATTCAACTTTTCATCAACCAGGAATTCAATAGTTCCGGCGCCTGTATAGTTGACAGCCTTTGCGGCTCTGACAGCAGCATCTCCCATCTCTTTCCTTAATTCCGGAGTTAAAAGGGGTGATGGTGTTTCTTCTATCATCTTCTGATGACGCCGCTGAATAGAACATTCACGTTCGAACAGATGTAAAATATTGCCATGCTGGTCAGCCAGGATCTGAAATTCAATATGATGAGGAGATGATATATATTTTTCAATATAGACGGCATCGTTTCCGAAAGAGTACCTGGCTTCTGAGCGCGATGCTCTTAATGCCTGCATTATCTCAAGCTCATTAAAGACCAGCCGCATTCCTTTTCCCCCTCCGCCGGCTGTAGCTTTTATCATTACAGGCAGGCCAATCTGGTGAATGGAGGCAAGTGCATCATTAAGAGAACTCACGCTGCCCCGGGTACCCGGAACAACCGGAATGCCCGCCCTGATCATCTCTTCCCTCGCAGTAAGTTTGTCACCCATTTGCCTTATTACTTCAGGCGAAGGTCCAATAAAAATAATACCTTCATCAGAACATCTTTGGGCAAATTCGGCATTTTCTGATAAAAAACCATAGCCCGGATGAATAGCATCGGCTTTACTCTTTTTTGCGGCTCTGATAATATTGTCAGAGTTCAGGTAACTTTCAGAAGAAGGCGCTTTACCAATGTAATAAGCCTCATCAGCATACCTGACATGCATCGAAGTACGATCAGCTTCTGAGAAAACAGCTACTGTCAGGATATCCAGTTCCCTGCAGGTGCGCATAATACGGATAGCTATCTCTCCGCGGTTTGCAATTAGTATTTTTTTGATATGATTCATTTCAATTGATTAATTAAAAAAATAAAATTTATTGGGGAACGTGCATAAAAGCAATTAATGACTATTTCTAAGTTCAAAATATTAAATGTTATTTTTTTATTTCATCGCCGAAATTAAAGGTTGTATCTATAATTGCAAATCAATTTGTGTTAATTAATGTCAATTCTGCAAATGATGGAAGTATATTTAAAATTAAATTAGAATATCTAAAATAATTATTCTAAAATTGAAATTATTTCAAAAAAAACGGGTTATCATTGGTGGCGATAACCCGGATATTCACAGTTTAGTTTAGTCAGACCTGGAAAAATATTGGTTTAACAGAGAAAAGGTAGTGTTTCAAATAACATTCAATTTACATTGAATTAAAATATTGCTAATATAGTATAAAAATGAGTATGTTCTCAATCAATTTTAAAAAATTATTAATATTTGTTAATTAATGTTTTTAGCTATTTCTAACTATTTGATTTTTAAAATTAAATAGATTTGAATATGTTTTATAATATAGTAATTTTTTTTGGGATCAGATTGATTTTATATAACGAAGCTGATTTTTTACTATGATTTATAGCTTTACTTTGACAGAAATTTTGATTTAAGTTGTTTTTTAATGGCTTAAAAAATAATATATAAACCTGTCATTAATGTTGTTAGTTTAGTATTATTTGTGTATAAAAAAATTTTAAACGAATGAAACGAGCATGTTCTTTTTTAATCAAAAAATAACACAAAAAAATATGATTAAAATAAGAATATGCGAGAGTGAGGAACGAACGGTTCCATATGTTCTTAAATTTTTAATTAGTTTATTTTCAAATAATTATAAAATTTTAAACAGATGAATAAAGTTATTTTGAAAGGATTGCGGGAGATGGAGCTTATCAGTGTGGATGTTCCTCAACTTTTAAATCCTGATGATGTTAAAATCAGATTATTGTCTATCGGAGTGTGTGGTTCTGATATACATTATTATACTGAAGGAAGGATAGGTACGCAGATTGTTGATTTTCCGTTTGTCCTCGGACATGAATGCTCAGGAACGGTAGTAGAAACCGGGAGTGAGGTTGCCAATGTTAAGGCAGGCGATCTTGTTGTAATCGATCCGGCTGTTCATTGTGGCAAATGCGACCAATGCCTTTCCGGAAGGCCGCATACCTGTCGTAATATAAAATTTTTAGGTTGTCCCGGCCAGTTGGAGGGGTGTCTCTCTGACTATATTATAATGCCCTCGTTTACATGTTATCCGGTTAACGGTAAGTTGAATCCTGTTGAGGCTGCCCTGATAGAGCCTTTTACAATTGGAGTTTATACAGTCGAACAGGCTCATTTGCCTGACCATAATGTGTCGGCAGTGATATTCGGCGCCGGTCCCATAGGACTTAGTATTTTGATGAAATTGCAAGCTGATGGGGTTAAAAACACAGGCATAGTGGAACCGCTTGATTACAGGCTCAGGAGGGCAGGGGAGATGGGGGCCCGTTACCTTATCAATCCCGGCAGGGATAATGTTGAAGCGAAGGTGACAGAGCAGGAGAGATTGCTGGCAGATGTTGTATTTGAAGCAAGCGGTAAGCAGGATGCAGTGGATAATGCTGTCAAAATACTGAAGCCGGGTGGTAAGCTGGTTCTTGTAGGTATTCCTCCCCTGGGGCAATATATATTTGATATGGACCTGATGAGGCGCAAGGAGCTTACTGTTATAAATATAAGGAGGCAGAACCATTGTGTTGAAGAAGCTATAGAATTAGTGGCAAGTGGCAAAGTAGATGTTAGTCAGATGGTAACACACCATTTTAAACTTGATGAGGCATCTGCTGCTTTTGATATTGTGGAAGGATATAAAGACGGGGCAATTAAGGTTATGATTGATCTGTAGTCCCGGCCTCTTTTTGATAAATTCCGAATATGGCATCGCTCCTGCCTGTCAGATTAATATATTCATCTTCCATGTGAAAAATATAAGATAACAGTTGTCTTGTCTCTTCATCTTTTGCAAGGAAGTGATGTGCGATATCTTTAAATAAGAGATAGGTTATGTCCCAGCCTAATTTTTTTTCTTCCATTATTCTGAAATATTTATGGATTGAGGGAATAATTGCTTCGGAATCGACCGCTTCGGAAGGATCAATTAAGAACATTCTGATAAGGCCTGATCTGTAAATTTTTCTTTTCACTGAGCTGCTGTTGAGCCGGATTTTATACTTTACAGGCAGTTCATCCAGTAGTTTATTGGCAAACTCCAGCTGAAAGCCGGTGCACTGAAGCCTGTCAGGACCGACATATTCAAATATCACCAATAAACCGTCATTCTTAAGCAATGGCAGAACTCTTGAACGTAACAGTTCTTCAATATTATTAAAGTGGTGAAGACTTGAATTAAACAGAATCAGGTCATAACTGTCGTAAGCCAGGTCAGTCTTTATAAAATCACCGTTAATGTAATTGATATTGTTGAGATTCATTTCAGAGGCATGGCGCCGGGCTTCAGCGATCTGGTTTGATGCAATGTCAATACCTTCTATCAATCTGAAGCATGGGTATTTTGCAAAATTCCTCTCTTTGGAACCTGTTCCACAGCCAACTGATAACATTCTTAACTCTTTTTTATCTGAAAGGTATTGGGAAAAAATATAATCTTCATATTCAAGATCTGGATTGCCTGTAGCCAGCCTATTCCATCTCCTGCGGATCTCCGGGATTATCCAGAAATCAGACGATGAAGTGTCAGTGTTCCATTTAGCTTTTGTCCGGCTTATTTTTGATGGGTTAAGTTTTAACAATAACTGTAAATATCCTTTTTGGCGAAGTTTATAGAACAGGTCTATAAAGTCCCCTGCTGACAGATATGTTTTGTTTTTTCCCATTCAGAAAGTTACTGCTATTTATTTTGACGGGTTATTTGTCCCCGGTAATATGAAAAATATATACCTGTGGCACTTATTACTGAAAAACTATTTTCTATTGCCGGCAGTGCGATATTCACCGGTGAGATAAGGAATGTACCCATGAACGAGGTAACAGCAACAATGGCCAGAATTGATATCTGCTTTTTATTATTAAACATTAAATAACAGATGTATTAATAGGTAAAACACTATTTTACTGTTAATTCCCTGTTCTCCTCACGTCCATATCCGGTAACCTTTATGGAATTGTTTGTGAGAGTTATCCGTGCAAATGCATTTTCATTTTCGGTTTCTACCATTCCTTTTAGTGTAATGAAATGAATGCCATTTAGTTCCTCGCAGCCTCCGGCATGGTTGTGTCCGTTTATCCATAGTTTTACGCTGTCATGTTTCCTCAGTATTTCCAGAACTTCGTGATGGTTCCATAGTGTATGAGCTTCGAGCGGAACGACCGGGTAGTGACAGAAAAGTACGGCATTTAACCTTTTCCTGTCAGCCTCTTTAAGTTGTCTGTCAAGCCATTTAAGCTGTATTTTGCCTAAGCCGCCGTTCCATTCATAATAATTGGGCCCCCCAACTTCTTTTATTTTTTGTGTCATCTCTTTGGCCTTAACAATTTTGCCGGGATCAGCAGATTTAAAAGTTATATCATTCCCGTTCAGGAATATAAACTTCCAACCTCTTATATTAAATGAATAGTACCCGGATGAAAGGCCCAGGATGCCGGCAACTTTGTCAATTTGTACTTGTTCAACTTCATAATCATGATTTCCAAGGACATGTTTTATATCATGTTCAGAACGTGACAGTACACTGTTGATTTTCTCAAAGCCGGCATAGTCCCTGTCTATGAGGTCACCGAGTCCGGCAACAAATTCCAGATCATCTTGTGTGTTAAAGAGATCTATACACTCCTGCAGTTTTGCCAAAGAGTTTCTGTAAAACCTGCTGCCCCGGGTTTCACAATCACAATACTGACAATCGGCAAAAAGCCCGAAACTCACTTTTTTTTCAGGTTTGGATGCAGATGTAATAAATGCAATTAATATCATTAAGCTACAGAGATATTTCATTTTGACGGAAATGTATATAAATTCAACTCAGGTTTCTCTTCTTTTGTTCTTTTGTCTTTACAGGTGTCTCATCATAATATTTTTCACAGCTGCTGTGGTCACCCACGAACAGATCCCAAATGGTGTTGACAGGCTGACTTCAGGCCTTATATTCAGGTTACGCCCTTCAGTTGGAAAGTCGACGATCTGTTCATCATCTACCCAGGCTTCAATTTTTTCGCCGGTGACTTTCAGCTTTATCCGGTACCATGTGCCGTGATCGAATTTTTTGAGTATACGGGTTTCATTTTCCGAAGCGTCTAATCCGTCAATTGTGCTTAGTCCGACGACCGGACCACCCCAGCCTCCTACTATAAGTGAACAGTATGTATCTTCAACAGGGAAAGTCATTCCGCAAAAGAAATCGTTACCGCTGATTTTTTGTGCTTCAAGGGATACTTCATAGTCTTTAACCGGGAACTTGCCAGTCCATGTAATTCCTGTGCAGCCGTCTCCCATACCGAGTATAATTTTGCCTTCCGAAACATTAACAGGTCCCTGGGTCCCGAAACCGGTCACTTCCCAACCTTCTAATGATTCGCCGTTGAAAAGAGCCACCCAACCTTCCGGCACAATGACTCTGTCTGATTTTTCTGATTTTTGTCTGCCGGAATTGAATTTACAGGAGGTGGTTATGAAGATAACCGTCAATATTACAAGGAAGCTGAAACTTTTT
>CAZBWK010000097.1:0-7862 GCA_964495655.1 uncultured Prolixibacteraceae bacterium
GTCCGGTGATTGACGGACGGGAGCGGGGGGTGCGTGAATCTCTCGAAGTACAAACGATGAATCTTGCAAGAGCTGCAGCAAAGATGATTAAGGAAAATATTCGCTTTCCCTCAGGTGATGAGGTTGAGTGTGTTATTGCAGACACTACTATCGGTGGTGTTGCCGAAGCTGCGATGTGTGCCGACAAATTTGACCGCGAAGGGGTGGGCGCTTCTCTCACGGTTACCTCAAGCTGGTGCTACGGAACTGAGGTTATGGATACAAACCCGGGGATTCCTAAGGCAGTTTGGGGTTTTAACGGCACTGAACGGCCCGGGGCGGTTTACCTGGCTGCAGCGCTGGCAGGTTATACTCAAAAGGGATTGCCTGCTTTTGGAATTTACGGAGCTGACGTTAAGGATGCAGGAGATACAATCATGCCTGATGATGTAAAGGAGAAGATCCTGAGGTTCGTCAGGGCCTCACTGGCTGTAGCGCAGATGAAGGGTAAGTCATATCTTTCCCTCGGATACACATCTATGGGAATTGCCGGGTCAACTGTTAGTCCGGACCTGTTCCATGATTACTTTGGCATGCGTACTGAATTTGTTGATATGACAGAGGTTAAACGTCGTCTCGACGAGGAGATCTATGATAAGGAGGAGTATGAGAAAGCAATAAAGTGGACCAGGGCCAATTGTATTGAGGGTGATGATCATAATAAACCATCTGTGCAGGCAAGCCGCGAGCGTAAAGACAGCGATTGGGAGACTTCTGTCAGGATGACTATGATATTTCGTGATCTGATGATCGGGAATCCCAAACTGAAGGATGCCGGCTTTGGGGAAGAATCCCATGGAAGAAATGCGATTACCGGTGGATTTCAGGGACAGAGGCAGTGGACTGACTATATGCCAAATGGTGATTTTGCTGAGGTTATGCTGAATACTTCGTTTGACTGGAACGGGATACGTGAGCCTTATGTGTTTGCTACTGAGAACGACAGCCTTAATGCAATGCCTATGCTGTTTGGTCACCTGCTGACCAATACAGCACAGATCTTTTCTGATGTAAGAACATACTGGAGTCCGGCAGCAGTAGAAAGGGTTACCGGAAAAAAATTGTCAGGCCTGGCGAAAGAGGGAATGATCCATCTCTTAAACTCCGGGGCAACTACGCTGGATGCAACCGGACAGCAAACGGATAATGATGGTAATCATCTGATGAAGCCATTCTGGGATATCACAGAAGAGGATGTTAAGAGATGCCTTGAGAATACCAGATTTTGTCCTGCCAACCGGGAATACTTCAGGGGAGGCGGCTTCTCAAGTCAGTTTAAAACATCAGCTCAAATGCCTGTGACTATGTCAAGGCTCAACCTTGTTAAAGGATTAGGCCCTGTGTTGCAGATAGCAGAAGGGTTCACCGTTGATATAGACAGCGATATACATAAGATACTTAACGAAAGGACTGATCCCACGTGGCCGTCAACCTGGTTTGTGCCAAGGCTTACCGGTAAGGGTGCTTTTAAGGATGTATATTCAGTCATGGCAAACTGGGGCGCTAACCACGGGGCTATAAGCTACGGACATATTGGTGCAGACCTGATAACTCTGGCATCATTGCTCAGAATCCCTGTCTGTATGCATAATGTTGATGAAAAGCATATTTTCCGTCCAAGCGCCTGGAATGCATTTGGTGAAGATAAAGAAGGAGCTGACTACAGGGCATGTGCTAATTTCGGACCCCTGTACAGATAACCAGGGTTCTTTCGGCCGGTGCTGTTAACAGCACGCCGGAAAGTTTGATTTTATCCATTCAAATCCGTTCACTGAAGTGAACGGCAAAGGATAAGCTTTTTGAACATGCAGTGTGCTGCCTCTGGCCTTATCCTTTGCTGTCGGTTTCAACCGACCGATAGCTTCAGCCGACGGATAGCGATCATTTCAGAACAACAGGCTCATTGATTTCCCTGCTGATCTCTTCCGACAGGCAGTTCCATTCGGGTATATCTCTGTATATATCGTCGCAGTACAGTTTATCCCTGCCAGCTGCTGTAGCATATTTTACAGCTTCTTCGGGACTTACACCGTCGAGAACAGCCGAAAGAAAAGCTGCTACGGCTGTATCACCTGCCCCGGAGGCATTTTTTACCCTTGAAGGATCAGCAGTGTAAGCATTACATAGGATCTCCCGGTTGTCCCAATTGTCATGTGACCGGGAGTTGTTTATTACTGATGAACCATTCCCTGTGATCAGGTAAGCCCCGTTTTTACCCATTTTTATCATTAATATTTTTACCCCGTATCCGATTATAGCTTCTCCTGTCTCCCTGATGAGACTTACGGGGATGATATCAATAAGATCTTTACCTGCTGCCCGGTCTGTTAATTCTTTGTACTTGCCGGGGGCAATGACAGCCAGGAGTTCCTCGATGCTTGGGACAAAAATATCGACGCAGGGCAGTGTTGATTTCATTATTTCCGGCCAGTTGACTCTTCCTGATACACTCGCGGTGTCGGGCAGACTCAGGTCTAATGAAGTAATAACTCCCATTTTCTGAACCTTTGAATACATGTTGATTAGTTGATCTCCATCATTTTCAATGAACTGTTTCAGGAGAGGGGGATAGCCGAAATGAAACAGCTTTGAGATACCTGCCTTTTTAAAATCGATATGATTTATATCGAAAATTTGATTGCACCCGGGCGATTCCAGAAATATCCTGTCCACTCCCGGAGGGGCTAACACCAGGCTGTATGCGGTACCGGCATGATCAACAGAAAGGATACCTTCGCGTATGCCGTAATCCCTGAATTTTTCAAGAGCTATGCGGCCAATAATATCCTTCCCGAGCAGTCCGTTGAGATACACATTTTTTCCGAACTTTTTCATTGCCAGGCCGGTATTTGGTACCAGTCCGCCCAAAACAAAATCCAGCCCCTCTATCTCAATAAGCTTACCTGGTTTAAGGATGTCATTAATATTATCTGAGACATCATTTTTTTTAAATGCCGGAATAAGGTCAACACATGTGTAACCTGCAATGAATGCGTCATACTTCTTGTCAGTCATCATATTAAACAACCTTTATCCCGGTCAGTTGACAAAACTCCTTCAATACACCGGTATGATCCCCGTATGCAATTATATAATGTTGTCCGGAAATTTTTTGAGCGAACTCTTCAACCGGTGAATCTGTATAAATTTCGAGGCTTGGCAATTGGGGAGCCGGGTAGTCCCATCCTGCCTCTTCCCATTTTATCAATTTCCCTTCACCCCTGCAGATATGCATTGAATATTCTTTGCCGGTATTTGAAAGTCTGGCAATAGTAACTTCACCCGTTTTCATTGTGGATATATTCAGGAGTCCGCCGCCAATATTACCAAAGGCTGCGGGTTTAACCTTCACAACACCATCTGTAACCTCTTTCGGAACGAAGTCAGGCACTCCCATCAAAACACTCATCTCAAAGAATTCATAAAACTCAAGATATGCAGCACACTGTCCGGTGACAGTCTTTACAACCAGCTGGGTGACAGCCCCCATAGCATCATTTTCGGGAATGGTACATAATTTCATTTCATCCGAAAGCAGCATAAATATCATGGCAGGCGGGAAGTCCAGGATCTTTTTCATACCGTCGACATCTATCAGGGAAACAGCATTGAAACTGTTTTTTTCAGCAATTTGCTTTATTGACAGGTAATATGCGATTCCCTTTTTAAGGATGTTTTCGTCGGCCTCCTTTTCAAAGACCCATTCATTCTTAATTTTCTCAAGCACCAGGTTAATCTCTGCGTCTGTAATATTTTGCGAAATCTGCAGCATCTCCAGCATTTCGAAAAACTCAATCTCCGTTCCCAGCTTTTCTTTAAGGGATATCCCTTCGTAGAGAGTATTATATAATTTCATATCGCGGAAACCCATCATGCCAACTTTGGTTTGTCTCATTCTTTTTACTGCCGATGCGGCTGTAAGGAAATTTTTTATTTTGTTTAGCGGTGAAGGTTTACCTAATATATTATAAACATATTTAAACCTGTATCCCAGATCTTCAAACACTTTACGAAGAGCTGTAGTGCCGGCCTGGGGAGCGGGAGTGACAACCCTGCCGTTCTC
This sequence comes from uncultured Prolixibacteraceae bacterium, assembly GCA_964495655.1. Classification (GTDB taxonomy): domain Bacteria; phylum Bacteroidota; class Bacteroidia; order Bacteroidales; family Prolixibacteraceae; genus JAAYJR01. The sequence continues at coordinate 4,103 of CAZBWK010000097.1, forward strand.
AATGGTTCCTGCCAGGCCCCAGAGGATCATGGGTTTATCCCTGTACTCTTCAGTTATTGATATTACGGCATGAGAGGGGATCCAGCCGGCAAGGCAGATGATCAAAGAGTCAAACTCCTTATTTTTCAGATCATTCAAAGCTCTTTTAACATCATTCCCTTCCGGATCATCCGTAACATGACCGGTAGATACCACTTCAGCGCCAAGAGAAATAATTTCATTCTTTGCATTCAGGCACATCTCTTTTATTAGCTCCTGCGGAGAATTTATCTCTCCAAAACCTACAAAGGCTGTTTTGATTTTATTCTGCATCATCAGTTTATTTTTTATAATTTAAAATTCCAAGGAATATTATATAGCACATGCAAAGCATTGGTACTACAAATGAGAAGGTTATGTTGACATTATCGGCTACGATCCCCATTATCATAGGAATGAATGTACCCCCGACTATCATTGTCACCATTAACCCGGACAGTTCATTCTGGTAATCAGGCATATTGTCAATAGAGATCGAAAATATCAGCGGGAAGATATTGGCAAAACCCAATCCGACAAGGATTACTCCTGCAAGCACAGTGTAGAGTGTGTTGCCGAATAATATTATAAATACCCCTGCCAGAGCCAGTATTCCTGTCATCACAAGCAGTCTGGGGGGAGCAATGAATTTCATAATGGATGACCCGAAGAACCTGCCCAGGAATATTGGCAGATAGAACAGCGACCAGCTGATCAGGAGGCCTGCCTTTTCGAGTGAGAACATATATTTATCGCTTAACAGTATTGGGACATGTGAAGCCACGGCTATTTCGACACCGCAATAGATAAATATCCCCATTACCATAGCAAGGACATATCCGTTTTTCATGAGAGTGAAACATGATTTCACAGTTGCATGATGTGTTTTTGCCTGTTTCACCTCACTGATTTTTGATAAGTTCAACCATAGAAATGCTGACAGCACGATCAGTGCATAAACAGGAAAAATTATACTCCAGTCAAGGCCAAAGAGGTTGAACATAAAGGTAGGCAATAAGAATCCCAGCGATGATCCGATTGTAATAAACGACTGGGCACGGGATAGGTTTTTGGAGTAGTGCCCCTCTTCCGATATGTCGCGAATAAAGGGGTTACCACCCACCTGCATAATTGCACCGCCGGCACCAATGAGCAACACAGCGAGGAGTATTGTGTAAAACTGGCTCATTGATCCGGAGTTCACTACCATATTGCCATACATGCCTGAGAGAACAGGAATGATCAGTCCGGCAAACATGATAATGAGTCCCATGTTAATAATGAAAACCTTTCCTTTTTTATCCTGAATGACGCCCATAGGGACCGACAATAATCCGAACATCAGATAGCCCAGGAAAGGAAGCAGGGCAGCCATGGTAATGGAGAGAGTGAATGATTCCCGGGCAAGGCTGACCATCGGGCCTGCTGCATCCACCATTCCCATGGATAAAAAGATCAGGTATACAGGTAAAAATTTTTTTAAGCTCATTTTTTATGTATTTAAAAAGTTAATTATTATTGCATAGACCTGTTATTAACTCCAGGTTTTTTTCAACCAGTTCCTGACCTCCCCCGGGGCCGGTCAGGCGTAATATCTGTTGATGACCAGCCAATGAGTATAGCTGGCTGACCTGGAGGTTGAACTGCTTTATCTGTATCAGCAGCGCACCCTGCCATAACTGAAACGATCAGGATTGACAACATTCCCAAAGACAACAAGGATTTTGAAAATTTAATCATGGCTGTTATTTTTATTGATTATAAGTCCTGAATAAGGTAATACATCGACTGAAATTCATTACCTATTTCGAAGCTGAAAACCCCGTCTTTATATTCAGAAGGAATGTATCCGGTAATAAAACCCTGAGGATTGACAGACATCACCCTGAGTCTCTTTTTATCTGTTTTGATCTTCACAGAAGCTTCGATTATTTCAACCAGTACTGGTCCATGGCCGGGATCGAGCTGCTGAGTCCTGTCCTCATTATATTTGCTGCCGCTGTTTTCTGCTCTTCCCACGGCAGTGAGCAACATATTGGAAGATCTGTTGACCGGTTCATTTGTCAGGGTGCTGACTGCCACTGTGGCAAAATCTGTTTTAACATCGATCGACAGATTAGTAAGTGCAATCTCACCCTCTTTCCCAACGAAGCCGTACACTGCTTTTGTATTGGGCGAATCAATCCATCCTATACCTTTTTCCAGATTTCTGTAGAGCTCTCTGGTGTCTGAAAGTACTTCGCCCTCTTCAGGATTTACAATTACATCGTTATTGCCGGCAATAATATCACCTGTGGCATTTAACCCCTGCGGGACAGTTTCCACGCGGTGTTTCTCAGGAGTGAGCAGATAGGCTTTCCCTCTCGTATCCAGGGGACTTTCAAGCGTGACGCTGACTCTTTTTTCGGCAGGTTTTACATCCCCTCTTCTCATTATCAGTGCAGCATGATAAAACAGTCCGTATTTAGCAGGGTCATTGAATGTGTCAAATACCCCGCCTCTGTAATAAATTCCTGCAATAGAGCCGGCAGTGATTGGTTTTCCTATCATGTCCACATTTTCATCCTGCGAATACCGGTAAGTATGGATGGTGAACCCTCCCCATCCCTGGAAGGAACCTGCCGAAGCCATCAGGATAGAGCTTTCTGCCCTCCACTCATTAGGCCAGGGATTATCCCATTCAGAGATAAACAGAGGTTTGTCCTGAGCTCTGTAAAAAGCAATGGGGGGAAGTAAGTTATTGGTTGAATACATATTAGGTTCATTGCCGAATTTTCCCTCGCCGTTCCTCCATCCTCCGTTGCCGGATGTATATGAATGAGTGTCGATGAAGTCACCAGCCAGCTGGGCAGTGAGGTGGCCCGCATTTCTTGTCCAGTTAGTGCCTGCTACAGGTATTTTAACACCTGTTTCTCTCATGTGCGCAATCATCTCGCGATAGTAAGCTTGTGTAATATCGATAAAGAAATTTTGAACATTCAGCTCTTTCTTATCAAAGGTGATCTTCTCTTTGGGGAGTTTAATATTTTTATCTGCCGCCCATTGTCTGTATAACTCTTCCAGCTCGGTACGGTATGGCTCAAGAGTCGGCTCCTGCGACCAGAGGTCATTTTCGTTGGTTATCTCCACAAGCACAATTGCAGGGTCGTCTTTATAGGCAAGCTTAGTGTAGGGATTGATATGAGTCCACAGGTCGTAGTTGAATTTTTTCTGAAGCTCAATCAGTCTTCTGTTAAAGGTTGTGTATGGTTTAGCTGCATCGCGAAGCTTATCTGCCTCTGCTACGCCGTCGCCTGTTTTGAACCGTCTGTAGGTAAGCAGATCAATATAAACATAAATACCCTCTTTTTTCAGGCAGTAAATAAGATAGTCGAGCCTGTCCATGCTTTCCGGATCAAAACTCTGGGTGTCGGTTCTGTTTTTTCCTTTTGTCAGCTGAAATATATTGGGTGTGGACCATTCGCCATCCATCTGATGAAACCTGACAATATTGATACCGGTTTTAGCCAGTCGTTTTGCAACTTTCTCGCTCTGTTCATGAGGCGGAAAGATCTGCGCACTGTTGAAGTTAGTACCCCAAAACCTGGCTTCTGTACCGTCTTCAAAAACAAACCGGTCATTCGAAACTTTAAGAAATCCGTGTTTTCCTGCCGGTTTTTCACTTTCAAAGACAAATGACAGATCGATCGGCATATCATCCCAGGGCAGGGTATAGGGAATTGTCTTTCTTTCATTATCTGTT
>CAZBWK010000097.1:7872-15602 GCA_964495655.1 uncultured Prolixibacteraceae bacterium
TAGGGAATGGTTTTTCTGTTATTGTCACCCTCCCGGGTTACTTTATTCAATGCCTTGCCGAAAACAGAAGGGAGGATAAATAAAACAAGAAGTGCAGTGAGGTATATTTTAATATGTGATTTGGAAAAGTTGTTTTTTGTGAATCCGGGGGTTGTTATCAGGTTGAATTTCATAACGGTAATAAATTAGTAAAGTTAATAATTGATAAAAGTATAAAAAATGGCTCATAAAGGTAGCAGGCAACTTTGAAAAATCAAATTTATCATTTTTATATTTTAATACTTATTTTAGCTGTCATATTAAAGAAGACAAAAATGAAGAGCAGATTATTAATTTTCTGGTTGTTTACAACGCTGACTGCCATTTCACAGCAGAGGGTACTTACCCTTGAGGATGCAGTTACAGGCTTCAATACCTACCTGCGTCCACAAACATTGAACAGTCCTGAGTGGAAAAACGACAGTGAGTTTTCCTTTATTGAGAGAGATACACTCTGGGCGGAGCAGGCACAGACCGGTCAACGGGAGCCGGTTATCTGCCTGCAGAATTTGAATGAGATCATCAACGCACAGTGTAAAATAAGGTCTGATAATTTCCCTGATTACACATGGATTGATAACAGTCACCTTCAGCTTAAGTGTGACGGGGGCTACTATATTGCAGATCTGCCGGAAAGAAAGGTCAACCTGAGAATTTTGCTTCCCGTGAATGCTGAAAATCCGGAGTTCAGCATAAATGGCCGGTTTGTGGCATATACAATTGAAGATGATCTTTATTTATCGTTTGCTGATGGTGATGTAAAGCAGGTAACAAATGACGGTGGCAACGGGATTGTTAACGGCAAGAGTGTTCACCGTAATGAATTTGGAATTTCAAAAGGTATTTTTTGCTCACCCGGAGGTAATTACATTGCTTTTTACAGAAAAGATGAGTCGATGGTATCTTCCTACCCGCTGGTCGATTATATGGAAAGAGTCGCCGTACATACACCGGTCAGGTATCCTATGGCCGGGATGGAAAGTGAACAGGTTCGTGTGGGAATATACAATATAGCAACAGGAAAAACACTGTTCCTTAATACAGAGGGGGCACCGGATCAGTACTTTACCAATATCTCCTGGTCGCCCGATGAACTGTTAGTTTATATTGCCGTGTTGAACAGGGATCAGAATTTTATGCAGATGAACAGTTACAGTGTAATTACCGGTAATAAAGACAAAACAGTGTTCACCGAGAGGCATGATAAGTATGTGGAGCCCTTATATCCTGTTCAGTTTTCAAAGGCAGACGAGAATATATTTTATTACCTGTCGAGAAGAGACGGCTGGTTCCATCTATATAAATATAATAGCGGTGGCCGGCTGTTAGGTCAGGTAACAGGGGGTGAATGGGAAGTGACTAAGCTTTCGGGATTTGATCAAAAAGACAGGTTCCTTTTTTTAGAAGCAACAAAAGAGAGCTATCTTGAAAGACATTTATACAGAGTTGATCTCAGATCCGGGAAAATGATCAAATTAAGTGAAGAGATTGGAATCCATTCAGGAAAATTAAGTCCGGGCGGAAAGTATCTTCTTGACACCTGGCAGTCTGCCGAAATTCCCTCAAAGACAGAGATCATTTCTGCAGACGGAACGTTCAGGAGGACGGTACACTCATCGGATGATCCCCTGAATGATTATTATCTGGGTGAGAACAAGCTTGTCACCTTAACCGCAGCCGACGGAATAACTGAAATAACCGGCCGGTTAATACTGCCTCCTGATTTTGATCCTTCACAAAAGTATCCGGTAATAATATATGTTTATGGCGGTCCTCATCTGCAGTTAATTACCAAAGGTTGGCATAACAATGTCAGAGGTTGGCAATACTATATGGCATCAAAGGGGTATATATGCTTTTCCCTGGATAACAGAGGATCAGCCAACAGAGGCATGTCGTTTGAGAATGTGATCCACCGGAGACTGGGAGTTGCGGAGACTGACGATCAGATGAAGGGTGTGGAGTACCTCTGTTCCCTGCCCTATGTTGACAACCGGCGCATTGGCGTTCATGGCTGGAGTTTTGGTGGTTTTATGACATTGAATATGATGCTGCGACATCCCGGTGTCTTCAGGGTTGGTGTTTCGGGCGGACCAGTGGTTGACTGGAGTATGTATGAGGTAATGTACGGAGAGCGCTATATGGATACTCCTGTGGATAATCCGGAGGGGTATGACGAGACCAGTATGGTGAGGTATGTACCTGAACTTAACGGGAAACTGCTGCTTATTCACGGAATGCAGGATGATGTGGTAGTGATGCAGCACACTGTGAAATTTTTAAGGGAGTGTGTTAAGCAGGGTAAGCAGGTTGATTTTTTCCCATACCCCACACATCCTCACAATATATTGGGAAAAGACAGGATACATTTGATGGAGAGGGTTAGTAACTATTTTTTTGATAATTTGTAATCAAACCGTTCGCTAAAAGCGAACGGCAAAGGATAAGGCAATGAACTATCCTGCTGCTATCATCAGGGTCCTATCCTTTGCCGCCGGTTTCAACCGATGGATTATAGGATAAGGCAATGAACAAACAGGCTGCTGGTTTTAGCTGTCAGGCAGATAATATTTTACTGATATCGACCAGCCCCTCATTGATTTTATTTCGCTTCCTGTATGTCTCCTTCAGTTCAGTAAAAACAATTTCGCTGTTTATCCTTCCGGCCATTACGCCGTATATTCCTTTGAGCAGCGCCATTACAGCCTCATATCCAAGAATGCTTGCCAGCACCCTGTCGTTGCTTGTAGGCGACCCCCCCCGCTGAACATGTCCGAGTATGGTTACCCGGGTTTCGTAATCAGGAAGTTTAACTTTCACCTTGCGTGCTATTTCCTGTGCATCTCCTTCCTCGTCACCTTCGGCTACAATAATGATACCTGATGTTTTATTTTTCCGTCTTCCTGTCTCCAGATAGTTGCAGAGCTGATCAATATTTGTCGGTGTTTCAGGCAGCAATACAGACTCTGCTCCTGTTGCAATAGCTGTGTTAAGTGCAATGAATCCCGAATGACGGCCCATTACCTCTACGAAGAAAAGCAGGTTATGCGAATCGGCAGTGTCCCTGATCTGGTCTATTGCTTTTACGGCAGTATTAATAGCTGTATCATACCCAATAGTAAAATCGGTCCCGTATATATCATTATCTATTGTACAGGGAATGCCAACTACGGGCAGTCCGAACTCTTTACCCAACAGGTCAGCCCCATGAAATGACCCGTCACCTCCCAGCACAGCAAGGGCATCGATCCCGTTCATTTTCATATTTTCCACCGCCTTTTTTCTTCCTTCGTATAACAGAAATTCAGGACAGCGGGATGATTTAAGAATGGTGCCGCCTGATGAGATTATCTTAGACACAGAATGAGGTTCCATTTTTTTAAAATTGCAATCCAGTAGTCCTGAATAGCCACTCATTACCCCCGTTACTTCCAGGTTGTTATATATAGCTGTCCTGACCACTGCCCTTATAGCTGCATTCATTCCCGGTGAGTCTCCTCCGGAGGTGAGCAAGGCAATTTTTTTCATCTGTTTAAAATTTTATAATTATTTATAAATAAATTAATTAAAAATTTGAGAATGAATGTAACCGTTCGTTCTCACAAAAACTTTTTTAAACAATTGCTTTTGTGAAACGAGTCATGCATTATTTGTTTTAAATTCTAAACATATCTTTGACGAGTTCTATCTCATGCTTTTTAAAATTATTAATATTGATGAGATAAAATTTTTGTTTAAAAAAGTTCATGTTCGTTTCATATGATTAAAATTAATGATTCTCAAAGGTATCATATGGAACTCACATGGATTTTAATCATCACCTTGGGTGTAAATATTTTACATGTTCGTTTCATAAGTCTATGATTGGTACAAAAAATGATAAAACAAATTAAGTAAAATGAAAGCATTAACAGTTACTGTAAATCCGGCGCTGGACATTTCAATCAGCGCAGAAAATATTGTTCCCCGCAAAAAAAACCGTTGCGGAGCATTGATGTATGAAGCGGGAGGAGGTGGAATAAACGTTTCCCGGGCCATAAAAAAGTTGGGAGGAGCATCTATTGCAGTTTTTATCGCAGGCGGCGATAACGGAATAAGGATTGAGCAATTGCTGGATGAGGAGGAAATTCCCTGCAAAACGATCACCACCAGCGGAAATACCAGGGATAATGTTACAGTTCAGGATAAAAAATCGGGCGATCTTTACCGGTTTATAATGCCTGGACCCGAGGTAAAAACGAATGAGTGGCAGCAAGTGCTGGAAACCATAAAAAATCTGACACCCCGTCCGGAATATTTAATTGCAAGCGGAAGCCTCCCACCGGGTGTCCCCGATGATTTTTATGCTCAACTTGCATCTTATTCCCGAAAAAACGATATCAGGATGGTGCTTGATACATCAGGACCTGCTCTTAAGCTGGCCATCGAAGAAGGTGTATATATGTGTAAGCCCAACATCAGGGAAATGGGAAATTAAACGCAGCTAAAAAGTATATCAGATTAATGGAAAATTATCTGAGTATACTCAAAAGATATTGAAAAAATCGACGATGACATGTCTGCCATATTTTTATATCTGGCTTCATAATAGTTTGCTTTTGGGGGGATATTTATTATCACATTATTTTGCCGGCTTAGATTTTAAATAATCTTTTCATCATCTGGTATACTTTTAATTTTTCTTCATCCGGCGCCGGAGTATCTTCAGGATATTCTACCTCGAGATTATTGACTATTCTGGTAACGCCCAGTACACGCGCTGTATTCTCTCTTGCAGATATTATTTCAGAATAGCTTTTGACAGTTCCATTCAATGTGACGACACCTTTTGAAACCGTGACCTCTATTTGGTTGTCAGCCAGACTACCGTCATTTATTAACTGACCTCTCACTCCTTTTTTTATTAATTCTTCATTTGATAATACCATATTAATGTCTCTGTTTTCAATTGTTTTTGACTCAGTTTACTTATTTATCATTAAATAGATAATGCATCTATTTAATTTTTTACTCCTATGGTATAGGCGTATAGGTTGGTTGCTTCATTTTTGATCAGCAGTATTCATCGAGGAGCCGTCTGCTTTGATGTTGTTTTTTAAGTTCTTTTTTGGCATTTTTAATTATCTGACGTACTCTTTCGCATGATAACCCAAACTCATCTGCGATAACTTCCAGAGATTCCGGAAGAAAACCATTGAGTCCGTAATAGCGACGTAATATATCAGAGTCCCTCCTGGTGAGAGAGGAGAATAATCTTTCAATTTCTTTGGTAAGTGAACTGTTCATAAGATTGTTATCCGGACTCGGCGAATCTTTGTTCTCGATAAGGTCATACATACTGGTTAATTCTCCATCATATATGGGGGCATCTTTATATAAATACGGACAATTTATTATTCTATTAATTAAATTTATTCCATAAGAGGCAATTGTTATTCCATTTTTCATCATTGAAATTAGCAGAAAGCTTAAAATGCTACTTATTAGCAGGTAGCGGAAGATTGTTAAGATACACCTTGTGCTTGGGTAACTAAATATTGTGGAATTATTAAAAAGAAATGAGGAAATATTCCACAAGTTGAATTAATCCACAAATTATAGTAAGTACTCTTATGTAAAAAAACACTTGTAAATATTTTTAATACAAAATCTGCTTTTTATCTTATTTGGAATGATTTTTTCTGCTTATAAGAAAAAATTACAATTATGCATAAAATAGTATTATTACGCCATGGAGAAAGCATATGGAATAAGGAGAATCTGTTCACTGGTTGGACATATCCTGAACGGAATTGAGTAACATTTGTTATCATCATCACTGATTATAAATGAAAAAAATTTGGCATATTTTTTTCATGTAATTTGTATTAATAACAGTAAAAAAAATTATTATGGATTTAAAAGAGAAAAAATGTAAACCCTGCAGTGGAGAAGAGGAAGCCTTAAAAGGTGATGCAATACAAGTTTTTTTCAGGCAGTTGAAAGACGGATGGGAAGTATTGGATGATAAGAAGATAAGAAAAACTTTTTCATTTGATAATTTCAGGGAGAGCATGGATTTTGCTCAAAAAATTGCAGATATTGCTGATGAAGAAGATCATCACCCCGATCTTTGTGTTCATTACACCAATGTAGAGGTAGAGCTGAGCACGCATAAAATAGGGGGGTTATCTGAAAATGACTTTATCCTGGCAGATAAGATTGACAATTTATGATCTGAAATCATGAGAATTATATGGCAGTTCTCCGCGTTGGATTCTGTTTCTAATGAGTTTTAAGAGAATTTTCGGTGACAAATCCATGTGGATTCTTTACACATGTTTTGTGTATTTTTTTCAACAATACCATGAAACTGTTTATACAATTTAAATCAAAATAAGAGTTATTTAACTGTATTAATGCGGTTTAGCTCAATGTCACGAGTAAATAACCTTTCCCGGCATATTATTTGAAACATGTTTTTCTGAACAATAAATGAATGTGATATGAAACAACAAGAATTAAAATCTGAGATCAGCAAGAAGTTAGACGATGTAAATGAGAAAATTCAGAAGTTGAGAAAAAGTCCGGACAAAAAGTTAGCAAAGAATATAGAATTGCAGGATATTATGAAGCAGCTGGAATCTATACGAGGAAATATTTTAACGCATTACCATGCAATACAGGACATTAAAAACGAGGAGGATGTGAAATTGCCCGAACTGGAAAAAAACATTTACAAAAGCTTTAATTCCTTTGAATCAGTCTATACCAAAGCAGGCTCACTGTTAGAACAAAGCAAATTCAGTAAAAGGGAGCGTTCAGTTGATTTCAAAAATCCTCTCGGAACAAAATAACCGTTGGAAAACTGTTCCCGAAAATTATTCCCGGTGATGTGGCTGAGCCGGATGCCGGGAGATCCGGAAGAACCATTCGATCATAAACTGGAAATGGGATTTGTGATATATTTCGACTCAAACCGTTCGTTTAATATATTACATGAAAATATTATCACAACCTGGTATTGTTTTGTTTGCTTAAAATTCTTCCTTTACAACTGAATCTTTATCAATATCCAGTTCGGTAAGATTCTCTTCCAACATATCGAGCATCGGAGGCGGACCACATATATAAAAGTTTTTATGCGTATTGTCTATTTGGGCTTTAAGAAAATCCCTGGTTACAAATCCGTGCGCATATTCATCCGTTTCTTCTTCAGATAAAATATTGACAAAATTATCGCCCAGCATTTCGGCAAACTCCTCTTTCAGGAAAATATCATTTTTTGTTTTGTTCGCAAAAATAAGTTTGTTAGCACCCATCTCATTTTTTGAATGAAGTTGTCTGAGAATGGCAATAAATGGTGTAACACCGGCTCCTCCTGCTATAAACACACCTTGCTTTTTATATGTAATTGCACCGAAAATAGTGTGCAGAATCAACTCATCTCCCTTTTTATGCTTCAGCATTTCATTGGTTACCCCGTCCCGGTCAGGATAAGTTTTTATATGAAACTCAAGGTAATCTTCATCAGGGAGGGAAGTGAATGTAAAAGGCCTTTTTTCTTCAATCCAGCCCTCCTTGTTTATAGAAATATCGGTTGCCTGTCCCGGAATAAAATTGTAATTATCCGGTCTTTCGGTAACAACTCTCAGCACATCGTGATTAATTTTATTAATCGAATTAATTTTTACTACATGTGTTTCCATAAC
>CAZBWK010000098.1:0-15538 GCA_964495655.1 uncultured Prolixibacteraceae bacterium
AAAATTGCGAGTTCCATATGATACCTTTGAAAATAATTAATTTTAATCATATGAATAAGCCGAAATCAGGGTTCCCTCTACTCTGCTGCCCATATCAAAAGCGATTCCCGCTCTTTTAAAAAGTGCTCTGCCTGCTCCGGGGTGAAGGCTACATATATGATCTTCCTGTTTAATATCTTTTCTGCTTTTTTTACTAACTGGTTTATATAACTTGTGTTGATGCCGGGGCCTGACAATACCAGTTCTATTGTTTCTGAATCTATCCCCCTGGCAAAGGTGCCTGTTATCCAGGCTGACTCTATTGCTCCTGCCCTGCTGATAACATTGCTGATGATGTGGTCTATGCCGGCTGACTTCCGTACCAGGCTGACTATCTCACCGTAAAAGGGGTGCCCTGTGTTGGCTCTGTAATACCTGCGGTTGCCGGATATGTCTGATCTTAATAACCCTGCCTTTTCTAAATTCAGTAACTCCCTGCGTATGGTGTGCCTCGATTCACCATACTCCCTCTCTAACTCTTGTAAATAACTTTTAACTCCTCTGCAAAAAAAGAATCTGATCAATAGTTTTACCCTGGTTTCCGAGGAAACGATTGTACTAAGCATATCTTATAATTGAAGTTATCTGCTTATATATATGCCCGTTCGAAATGATCTTTTGTGATTGTCTGAAGCTTTCAGCGATTGATTATCGACCGGTTTTGTGTCTTTTTTCTTGCGGAGTACTAAGATTTAGAGACGGCTCCGCTTCGTCAGTTACATAAGGCGCATCCTAAAACCTTTATTAAATAACTGAATAATTAATGGTACAGTTTTATTACTCAATAAACGACAAATATAAAAATCTTATTTTAATCATGCAACACTGAAAAAAGATTTATATTAAAATTTGCAGGTTGGCGCTGATTTGCAATTAATGCCATTGTCGAGAAGTATCATGCCGGATTCGAAAGATGTAAAATCATTCGAAGAATTTATATGGGCTGTTCTTTTCCTTATGGTCTCAATGTTGTCAATTAATTAACAGATGAGTTCATATGTCAGTTCCTTATCATACATAAAGGCCATCCTTTTTTATTCTTTTCTTCAGAAGGTTACTCATAGTTTTTCGAAGACGAACGATATCAACATGATTACCTAGTGCAGTTTCAAGTTCTTCTTTTAGTGCAGCTATTTTTAGTATGCTTAATGGCTCCCCCTCATAATAAATATCTACATCGCTTCCTTCTTCTTGTTCTCCTCTGGCGACAGAACCAAATATACCCAATTTGTTTATACCATATACATACCCTCTGTTTTTTCGGAATTCGGATAACAGATTTATGTATTGTTCTTTTGTCTTCATTTTAGAAATATATTTTGTCTCAAAATTACATAAAAGTCAACGAATTACATGAATTGGCGCGAATTATAATTTATAACCTGATATCAGGACTAAGAAATTGTTGAGGAATTTGTCAGGTTGCTGGTTGCAGGCCTGCCCCAAATTGGAACATGCTTCGCGTTTCACAGGGTTCACCCCGTGAAATAACGCTTTGCGTTAAAATCTTTGCTTTTATTCCACGGGGTAAAGTTCCTGTAGGTTGTAAAGAGCATAATCTGATTGTATCATGTCATTAATTCTGTTTATAATCTATTTCGACCGGTACTTTTACTTCCTGTTATTTTCCAATAGCCACTTTTTTCAGATCCAATTCTTTTTAATTTATTCATATTCTTCAGCTTTTCAATATCACGCCTTATGGTTCTGGTAGAAACTTTTAAAATTCCGGCCAATTCTTTTAAAAGAATTTGATTGTTTTTTTTATTATAAGAGACAGAATTAATTTTCAGTAGTTTTTTCTTTTAAAATCTTTTGGGTATAAGCTTCAAGTTTCTTCCATATCTGCTCTAATCTGAGTACTTCTTCAGGTAAAATATTTAACTCTTCGATTTGAACTTCTTTATAAAATGGATACTCATGTGCTACATTATTTCTTGTTTGTCTGAGTTTAATGTTTTTTGCCCCACTTCCCATTAGCCGCCTTTTGTGGGGCCTATGCGTTCAATGATACCGTAACCTTTAAATTTTGCGATCTTTTCTTCGTATCACCACTCTATAGCCAAATACAGCCAAAATCTTTTTTCTTTAACATTTTATTTATTGCATCCTTGTTGAAATATTCAGGGTCAAAATCATCTCCAAGCCATTCACTATACAACATTGTTATCCGATTGGAACTGAACATTACTTTAATTACACAAATCGGTAGCCTTGTCGATGAGGAAACTTTTGATTTCATCATCAGGTATAAATGTTAAAACGTATTCAACAGGTTCAGAAAAGTCAATATCATCGAAATAACTTAGCTGAGCCCTAAAGAGTTTTTCGGAAAAAAGTTGTCCGAATAAAAAAGTGGCATTTTCTGCAATCTCCTTAATGGAAAAATAATCTCTTAAAAGAAAAAAGATATCTACGTAGTCTTTCCACTTTGATCTTCTGCCTAATGCATATGCTTTCATTGCAGCAAGATCCAGCAGACTGGGCATACGAATTGCATCATCAAAAATTATAGCCGCTTCAACTTCAAATGGGTATTGATAAAAAGTGAATTTCACATCATGAACAACTACATTTAATTGTTCCGTAACTCTTCTTGTTACCTGATACTGATAATTATAAGATTCTATTTTATTGATAATATTTCGATGTCTGATTGCAGAAAATTTAAATAAATCGAAATCAATTGACCTGCGGTGTCCTATATACAATGCAATAGCTGTCCCCCCTGCCAGATAAAACTCTTTTTTGAATTGTTTTACCAGAGGTAAAAGCTCAACCTGATCCGGATTTAATATTTCTTTATGCATATTTATTGAATATTAAAGAAAAGTAATGGTAGATTTCTGGATAATAATTCTGCTTTTTTCTGCCTGTTGCACCAAAGAAAATGTTTGACAATTGCTGAATCCCAAATATTTTAACAAGTTCCCTGAAATCATCAAGAGTGCCATAATTTAAAATTGTTTCTAAAAGAAGCTCGTTACTGATCTCTTCTTTTTTATCCCCCGGTATGTACCAGAAAAGATTACTGTGTTCCCGTATAAATTGTTTGATCTCAGGACTGTTCATTTATAAATGTATTAAAAAAATCTTTACTATTATTATGTACAAATATACTAAAAAGTAGTTTCAGTGTTTGATTGTTTCAGTGTTTAACTCCCTTTGGCCTCCTGTTGGCGCGGATTTGCAATCCGTGCCTCTGTAGAAAGCTATGGTCCGGATTACAAATCCGAAGCAGCTTTGGTAGAAATACGCACCGGCGAGAGGTTTTTATTATAAAAAGCAGAATTAATTTTCAGTGGTTTTTCTTTCAAAATATTTTGGGTATAAGCTTACAGTTTTTTCCATATCTGCTCTAATCTGAGTACTTCATCAAGCAAAATATTTAACTCTTCGATTTGAACTTCTTTATAAAACCGATAGATTAGCTGATCGAATAGGGCCATTTCCAATTGTGAAATTTGGCCGAAGTTTGTTTCTGTTAATGGGAAGTATTTTTTTATACTATCGTATGCAAACTTCATACGCTGATGATGAATATCGCATATTGAATGTAAAATTTATTTTTGAACGAAAATCCGGCTTTTCTGAATACCCCCATATTCCGCCACAATCTTCGGGAGGGCAATTTCGTTTGCCGGCTATGCATTGTGGTGTTTGTAACTGATCATTTGGAGTTAATATCTTCTCAAGTTTTATGATATGTTCCCATCCATCACCAAAATCATATTCATAATTGATTTTAGCATTTTCCTCTTTTAATATTTTATCTAATCTTACTCTCCTTGAATCTTTAGCATATTCTACTTCAAATTCTTTGGGTGAATATTCTTCAATGCCATCTGAAAACACATGCAGATGTGAGTTTGTCCATCCCATTGTTGTTTGAATAACTTTATGAAAATCTACCAATAAAATATCTGAATCTATTAATATTCTTCTCCATATTTTAGGTTTGGATCCTTTTAATGTTATTTGAATTTGATGGATATCATTTTTTTGTTCTATTACTTTGTACCAGGGGTAATTCATATTAATATACTTGGTCTAATTCATCAAAGTCGATAAAAACTTTTGGTTGAAGTCTGGAAATGCTTCTGATTTTCACTTTTATTTTAAAGGACTCTTTAAATGGTACGTTTGCAACAATATCATAATCATCGTTGTAGTAACCCGTTTCATATTCATCCTCTTCTGTTTCGGGTTGTGTAACCGGTTTACTGGTAAAAATGGTAGTACCTATCATTTCTTTTTGGATTTATACTGCATAGCCTTCTCACTTAACTGCTTTACAGATTGTTCTTCCCAAAGTGTACTTTGCCAAAGAGTGTAATCAAAAGGCTCTTTAGAGAGTAATTTAATGAATTTTTCAGCGTCAACATCTCCCAGTTTTTCAATTAATGCCCTAAATCCTTTTTTTTTTATTTCTGTATCTGTTAACATTTCAACTTTAAATATAATTAATGAAATCCACAGGTGAAATCACTTTAATTGGCTCAAAATTAGTCAATTTTTTGATTATCTCCCTATCGGTGGTAATGAAATATTTACAATTGAGTTCAATGGCACATGCAACGTGTAATGCATCTTTTGATTTGATGCCTTTGTTGAAAAGCTCTTCAGCAGCAGAAATTATGTTTTCAGTTTCTGCGGTATCGGCAACTGCATGTTTTTTCCAGTTATTTATTGTTTCTTTCCTTTCCAAAAAAGGATTTGCTTCATTTTCAAAATCGAGTATGTATGACCATGCAAGCTGTAATTTGCCTTTTATTATTTGTTCCTGAATATAAAGTTTCGCTTCCGTTTCAATTCTAATGCTTATTTGTTTTTGGTGGTCGAAGGGTCGGTTAAAGCTGCAGTTGTCGAGGTAGATAATCATTGTTAGTATGATTTAGTTGAAACATTAATGGTAACAGGCTTTCCTTCAAACATCTTTTTGATATTCTCAAATAATTTATGATTAAATTCTGTGGGTTGTATTTTAAACTCCGGTCAATATACCGGCAATGTGTGGCGTAGTTTATGCATTATCAATCGATAATACTATTGATAATTCGATTCGTATTTCTTCCATAATCGAATCAGATAATTCTCCAAGTCGTTTTACAAATCTATCCTGTGACACAGAACGTATTTGAAAGCAGTCAGCCGAAGATTCTTTTGTCAGACCATTTTTTTTATTGGGATCAATTTTAATCATCCAAGGAGCTATATAATATGGGTCTTTCCAGTCAGTTATCGGAACAATAATTTTTAATGGAAGTTTTCCCAGCGCATTGTCATTTACAATAATTGCAGGTCGAGTCTTTTTAATCTCTGCTCCAATTGTCGGGTCAAGATTTATTAACCAAATTTCATTTTGCTTCATAAAAATCTACAAAATCAAGATTGGTAAATGAAGTCAACTCATCATCAGTTTTATAATTAGCATATAAAGCATCTGCAGCTTTTTTCATCACATTTTTATCCTCCCATGTCCTTATAGATTGTATGGTTTTCTCAACCACATAAATCCTTTTTGAAATTGGCAATCTTTGGATTTCTCTTATTATGTCATTTGTTCTCATATCAAATCAATTTGTTTTGCAAGATACAAAAAAATCATCAGTCCTTCGTATTAACTTTCAATGTTTCCGGGTCTCCTGCTGTGCCACACAACGGTTCGCAGCTAAGCGTGGTGTGGCATTTCAAATATTAACTTTATTACAAAGTTATTTGTGAATAAATTTCATATTCAGCAAATTGCAAGTATTGCTTTTAGGTGCTGGCGGCATTACAGACATCACTGACGCGTTTGATACCAGTGCCTGTTTTTTGCATATGATTAAAATTAATTATTTTCAAATCGTAACCCGGCTCAGTAACTTCCGAAACGTAACCTGTAATAATTCTTATACCCTTAAAGTTTTTGAATGCGAGGTATTTCATGCAAGTATTAGTATTTTTCAAGTTTATAAAAAATAAAATCTTCAACCTTCTTTCTCTGATTTTGAGGCAATTTTGCCAGTTCTTTCAGAAAAGATTTGTTGATTCTGATTTCCATAGCAGCTATTTATTCAGACCACGGTAATATTCCTTTGCCTCACTAATTGTAAGATTATCAGCAGGATCATTTTGTTCGATTAATTGTCCTAATGCATAATCTTCGAGCAACTGTTCCATCTTTTCAAATGTTTCAATATCGATCTGGACCGCAACAGGACGCTTTTTTTCATCGGTGATGTATTTATGATTTGTTTGGAAGAAGGTAATTCAGACATTAACTGAAGTTTCTCCTAATAGTGTTTCATTAATAACCGGATCAGATGTAAAAGTGATGTTTCTCATTATTGGGAAATGCCTATGAATTTTCCAGGAGGTCTTCAACGTGCTTGTCAAATTCTTCGGGAGTGAACCTGACGATTGGTTCATGTGCCATGCTATCTAGCAAATGCCTTCTGTTTGCAGGAGTTGCATTAAGGTAATCTATTTCGTCTAATTCGGTTGAAATGGTTATTGTAACGAATTTTCCTTCAAACATCTTTTTGATATTCTGAAACAACTTTTGATTGAATTCTGTGGGTTGTATTTTATTTTGCGGTTGATCAGTTTTAGTTCGTCAGACAACCAAGTGGTACCACCAAAACGCCGTCGTTGTGACGGTATGCATATTGTCCGCCGGTAATCACCATCAAAAACGCTGCTTTTCCCATTTTGTCCTCGTCTATTCTGGCTTTGAGGGCTAAAAGATTTTTAGCTGACTGGTCGGTTTGCTTTTGCCGGTATGCGCGGTAACATTATCAGAAGGCACTGCAGAGCCTGTTAAAATAAACTGACCTGTTGCCGCACGTTTGTCCACCTCAAACCGAACGGCATCCCACAACACCGGAGCCATTTGCCATTCATCTATCAGCCGGGGTGTTTCACCTTTGAGAAGAAAAGATGGTTTTGTACCGGCCATTGCAAGGTATGAACCTGCCTGATCGGGGTCTTGCATATACAACACACTGCGTGAAGCCTTACCTGCAGTGGAGGTTTTTCCACATCATTTGGCACCCTCAATATTTCACTTCTGGTTTTGGCAATATTTCACTTCCGGCTTTGGCGTGTCATTACTTCTTGTATTGACTATGGTAATCTTATTGTTCTATTTGATAATAATAACTATTTTTTTGCTGATTATCGGAGACATTATCTTCTCCATAATTCAAAATGATTTCTACACTCATGTCTATAAAATGTCCACAAAAAACTATTGATTTATATTAATTTATACCTCATCTTGCACTCGTCAAACGGTATATTTTAAGATTGCTCTTTTTAAAACCAGACAGTCATTAATGAGTTTCTGTTTGGAACCATTACAATCACCACTAAATCAAAAAATATATCGGCGATTAAGTAAGAGGGATTCCGGCCTCAAACATGTTTGAGGCCGGATTTTTGTATAATAAAAAACTATTTAATGAAATGAGCATAAGATGTTAATTGTCAGTTATCCCAAAAAATGGATAAAACTCTAACCTGATAATAATGACTTGTTCATTTTATTGAATGATGACTGGTTGAGAACTTGTATGGACGCAAATAAATTAAAAATACTCATCATTGAGGACTCCTTCGATCTCCTTGAAGAATTGGGATCATTACTTCGTTATGAAAACTATGAGGTATTGAAAGCCTCTGACGGGGATACGGGGATCAGACTGGCTTTTGAGCATAAACCCGATCTGATCTTATGCGATATTGTAATGGCGGGCACCGACGGTTTTGATGTGCTTAAAAAGCTCAGGGAAAAACCTGAATTTGCTATGACTCCGTTCATTTTTACTACTGCACTGGTTGAATGGAGAGTCCAGAGGAAGGGTATGGAGCTGGGGGCTGATGATTACCTCGTGAAACCTTTTACTCGCATTACCCTGCTTAATGCAATAAAGACAAGGCTGAAAAAAGCAAAGGATAACATGAAACAGATAAAACAGTTTAAATCTAATATAATATACTCTTTGCCTCATGAGATGCAGACTCCGCTGAATGTGATCCTGGGATTCAGTAAAACTTTGAAGGATGATTCTGCTGACCTCTCAAAGGAGGAAATTGCTGAAATCAGCTCCTATATTTACGACAGCTCTGTGAGATTATCGGAAGTGATAAAAAAATTCGTGATGCTTACGAATGTCGAACTGAATAAAGACAGGAAGTCTTTTTCCAGGGTTGCTATTACTGAGAAAAAGATCCGTAAACTGGCCGGGGAAATTGCCGCAAAATATGACAGGACTGGTGATCTGATCCTGGAAATAACCGATATCGAATTGCATATTATAAATGACTGGTTTCTCTTTGCACTTGAGGAACTTATAGATAATGCTTTTAAATTCTCTGAAAAAGGGGGAAAAGTTACTGTGAAATCTCTAAAAGATGAGCAAAATATTAACTTCATCATAAGTGACAATGGCAGAGGATTCCCCCCCGAATTTTGTGAGAAGATTGGTGCGTTTATGCAATTCGACCGTAAAACAAATGAACAGCAGGGTGTTGGCCTTGGCTTATTCATTGCTAAACAGATTGTTAACCTGCATAAAGGAGAAATGCATATAAAAAGTTCTTTAAATTTTGGTTCGGATATTATAATGAAATTTCCGGTATAGTTTGGTGATGCTGTTTTAATCTCTCTGTTTTTTTGCCGTCAAAGATTTCGGTTAAAAGGATTTATAATCATTTAAAATCGTAAAACAACAGATATGGTTCAAAAGGCTAAAACGATAAAGATCAATATAGAGCTTATGAAAAAAATTGTCGAAAATATCCTTGACCCGGGACGGCCCGAAACGGGTAATATCAATACCATCGCTGTTGAGATTGAACTGAATGAATTCCTGAACGGAATAATAACCGGGGTGCCGGACCCGGACTGGCTGTCGCACGACTGTTTATCAGAGCGCAGGACGGCTGTACAGGATTTGCTTCGTAGGTTAAGAGGAGCAGTATTTTTTTTGTTACACTGCCTCAATGACCGGATTGTGTAACTTGATAATTTTTGAATCGTATACAATTTAATAATGTAGAAGATGATTTTTTTAAACTTACTTTCCCTGCTGTCAGGATTCATTATTGCTATCATAGCAATACCGTCTGTTTTACATGTGGCGAGAAGAAAAAAACTCTTTGACCTGAAAGATGAAAGAAAAATCCATACTGCCGCTATCCCCCCCTTTGGCGGTATTGCAATTTTTTTAGGTTTTATTCTTAGTACGATCATTGCCTCCGGCGACGAGGCTTTCATGACAATCAAATATGTTGTTGCCGCTGTAATTATTTTATTTTTTACAGGATTAACCGACGACCTGGTTAAGATCTCTGTCAGGAATAAGTTTGCTGTTCAGATATTGGCAGCTCTGCTCCTTATTGTGCTGGGGAATGTGAGGTTAAGCAACGGACATGGCCTTTTTAACATTTTTGAGATCAACTATTTTTTCAGTGTCGCCCTTACCCTTTTTGTAATGCTCTCTGTTATCAATGCTTTTAATTTTATCGACGGAATTGACGGATTGGCTGCCGGACTGGGTATTGTGGCATCTCTCTTCTTTGGCATTTGGTTTTCTCTGGCCGGATTCAATATTTATGCAGTGATGTCATTTGCCCTTGCCGGCAGCCTGGGTGGCTTCTTTATCTATAATGTATTCGGAGGCAGAAATAAATTATTTATGGGTGATACCGGATCTCTTATTACAGGATTGATAATTTCTGTTCTTGCAATACAATTCAATGAGTTCAATATTGATAAATCGCCCTGGTGGTCAGTTAATGCTGCCCCCGCAGTCTCGTTTGCAGTTGTCCTGATACCGCTAACAGACACTTGCAGGGTGATCTCAATAAGACTGGCTGATAAAGTGTCTCCCTTTTATCCCGATAATAACCATATACATCACAGGTTGCTGGCGCTTATTCCTGACCACTTTTCGGTAACCCTGATATTAACATCGGCCGGCATGATAATGATACTGTTATCTGTCCTGTTTGATTACCTTTTTATCAATGTAACTATGCAGTTCCTGATGGTTTTCATTATCGGAATGGCATTATCTTTTGTTCCTTCATATATTTTAAGAAAATACCGGAAGAGCTTAAGAATAAAGAAATATAAATCCTTTAAGACTTTAGCTGTTTCTGATACATCTGCACAAAAAATCCGGAACAGGCCATTCAGGTCAGTAACTAAACCGGATAAAGTTTCATTACCTGATAATGAAATAACATCGTAGATCAATATTCTGTTGTGCTTATCTATTTTTTTGGCAGCCTGACAAAAAATGTTGTTCCCCTGTTCTCCTCCGATTCAAATGTAATATCGCCGTGATGAAGATGAATGAACTTCTGAGCAAGAGAAAGTCCCAGTCCGGTGCCGTATATTCCTGTAGTGTTGGAACTTCTGTGAAAGGCATCAAATACCTTGGGCTTGTCGGGTTCGGGTATGCCAATTCCTTTATCGGCTACCTGTATCTCAACTTGCCGGCTGTTTTCTAACAGCCCGACATTGATCAGGGAGCCGGGAACAGAGTATTTTATACTGTTGTATAGTAAATTATTGATCACCTCTTTTATCATTTGCTGATCTATTTTTAATTTAACAGGTCCGGCGGTCCCTTTGAAATTTATTCTGTGACTGCCTTCTGATGAAAACCGGACTGTTTTGATGATCGAAGTAATAAAATTATTCAGTTCTGTTTCAACAGGATTGACCTTTATCTTACCTGACTCCAGTTGGGTGAGATTCAATGTTTTTTCTGTAATCCCTTTTAGAAAGAGCGTTTTGTTTTTAATTCTATGAATAACTTTAAAAATTTCCTCATTTGTCATTCTGTCAAAGTAGGATAACAATGCCTCGACCGACATTAATATTATTGATAACGGAGCCCTGAACTCATGTGAGGCTATCGAAACGAACTGCGATTTCAGTTCATTTAACTCCTTCTCTTTCTTTAATGATTCCAGCAGTGAATATTCCAGTTTTTTTTGCAGAGATACATCTATGAACATACCGATCATTTTTTCAGGATTTCCCTCTTCGTCCCAACTTATCACCTTTCCCCTGTCAATAAGCCACCGGTATCTTCCATTTTTGCATAAGATACGGTATTCGGCATTGAAGAAAGGAATTTCTCCTCTTATGTGTGCTTCCATATTCTCAAGTACGCCCGAGGCATCCTCGGGATGTATCACGGAAACCCACTCATCAAAGGTGCCTTCAACCTCATCCGGATCGTATCCTGCCAGGTTTAAACACTCCTTTGAATAGAAAATTTTTTGTGTTTTCAGATCAGACTCCCACATTCCGTCGATTAACCCAGCCATAATTTTATTGAGTGATCCTTCCTTTCCAATGTTTATATACTCATCAGATCCGGACCTTTCAGTGAATACTGAATAGTTTATATCGTCGCCGCTCCATTTACATTTTATAATTATGTATGACTCGCCTTCCGGCTGGTCTGCTTTTTTCTCTTTTAAATTTGATACTTCTTTCTTTATGCTGCTGATTAATTCATTCATTATTGGTGATAATTAGGATTTATAACTCTTGCAAAATGCAATTATCATTTTAATAAAAAATACAGCTCAAAAAAATTGAAGGTTGAAATCCTTTTTCTCCATAATGATGATTTTCTGATCTTAATGGTTGCAAATCAATACATTTCCATAAAGGGATTCGTAAATTACAAAAAACTGGACAATTTATCACAATTTCAATTAAAAATAAACATGATTATATGGACATTTTGTAGACAGGATGCTTTTTGTATTAAATTTAAACAGCTGCCCGGCTTTACTGTAATCTGATTTTTATTTAATACTTAGTAATAATATTTATTTTCGTATTATAAAAAAGCCTTTTACATATATATGGGTAGTCCGAATCAATTTGCTCACTCTAAACAGGCTCAGTATAATATTTTAATATCATTACGGCATTATTCAGCTGTCTTCTAAAGTAAAAATAAGATTATCGAAAGACCTGTTGAACTAAAACTTATTGCCTGATAATAAAGATCACATAAACATGACTCGGACTGACCTCTATGAATGGGGCACTGAGAATAGGTGTGTTTGTAATCTGCTTCCTCCACATAAAGCAAATGTAATAGAAACTCAAAAGCATAATTTTTTATAAATATTCTTTTAGCTTCAACAGGGCATTCCACCATTTTTCATTCGGCTGATTAGCACATTTCCCAATTCTTCTTTGGTTTGCATGTGGGCATGTATTGTTTT
The DNA here is from genome assembly GCA_964495655.1 of uncultured Prolixibacteraceae bacterium. Lineage (GTDB taxonomy): Bacteria > Bacteroidota > Bacteroidia > Bacteroidales > Prolixibacteraceae > JAAYJR01. The sequence continues at coordinate 12,292 of CAZBWK010000098.1, forward strand.
AATGGTATCATTTTGTTCGAATTCTCCGCATACCTGTGAAAAATCGAGCTCACGGGCACCATCTAAACCGTCTACCCCGAAACCGGTCATTTTTGTCAGTGAAAATTCCTTTTTAGCATCTTCGTATAACATCCTGTCAATACCCAATACACTCTCTTTCCATTTTTCAACTATTGATATAACATCCTGGGCAGTGAACTCCTGAATACTCTTACCATAAAAATCAGTAAAAAGGTTAGCTGCCCAGGTCCATTCATAAGTGTAATAATTTTTATAAAGTGCTGACAACCCTGCATTTACCTCTTCAAGCGATGTTGTTTCTCCTTTCTCTATCGAGGTTAATAATTTCTCAAGGGCTGTAAACGGACATATCAGCCCTGACAGATCAACCCAAAATCCTTCACCGACTGATGTGTCAGGTTCCAGGGCTTCCCTGATCTGCAAATCTGAGGTATATTCTCTTCCCTGAAGCCGGGTAATCAATGAGTTGCCTAAAAATTTCCAGATCGCCATTTCATATAGCTGAATGCCACGGTCTAAAGCCTGCTTTTCAATTTTCATTTTGTTGTAGCTGTACTCGCTGGCAAATTCGCCGGATGATCTGCGGATATCTTTGAGCTTTGCCCTGCCACTTATCATTTTTTGCACTGTATAGGGACTAAGCAGGTTAAAATTAATCAGATCAAGCAGGTTTGTATCTTTTCTGTTATCACGACGTGACCATTTTTTTGTGTCACGTATAGTTCCTATGCTTTTAAGGTTTATGCCAGGTACCAGGATACTTTCATCATTGCTCTCTATTAAATATGAAAATGGAAAATCTGATGTATCGCAATGCTTGTAATGACGTCCCATAACTAATGTAAAAGCACCAATATGCGAAGGCCATAGCAGATAGGAATCACTGGTTGTTTTTGATCCTCGTTCCATTATCCCCTGATGGATGGGGCCTAATTTGTAAAGGTGATTGCTTTGGTTGGAACCACTACCTGCATTCATAAATGAAAACAATCCGGCAATAAGCAGAGTGGATTTATGATGCGATACTGTATAAGGGCCTGCAAAAATAGAACATGCCTCACCATGAAAACCCTGACAATTGGCAAAAAAAAGGGAATTAATTGCAGAGTAATGTTTATCTAGGACACACCCCTGTCCAATAAAACATTTTGAAATTAATGTAGCATCGGTAATCCTCGAACCTGAGCAAACAATAAAATCCTCCATAATAACACCTTCACCCACAACGACAGGGGCTTCAAAGGTGCTGTTGATACTGCCGTTTTTTAGTTTTTTTACCCCGTCTATATTTGTGGCTGGCCCGATTTTTACATTCAAAATGGTATTGCAATTTAATATTACTGCGTGTGAACCAATTATACCTGTTGAATTTTTTATCCGGGATGTATAATCTGTCACCATATCTTTCAGGGCTGAAAGCAATTCCGGCCGGTGCCGGTAAAGAGCCAGAATATAAGCTATATGCGAGGAAAGATAATCGTATATGGGAATAGCACGTCCACCGCACTCGTTAATTGTTTCAACATCTATTCCGTTTCCGAAGGTTGACTCACCATCAACTGCTATAGTTGTAACATTGTGAATAATCACCCCCTCGCCAATATTATAGTTGGCAACATAACTCCTGACATTGTGGATGAGCGTGTTACGCCCGACTTCGCAGTTGTGCAGCCAGGCGTTGTAAATACCTGTATGAAAACTGATGCCCCCTGTCAACTTTACAGAATTATGAAAACTGTTAAGCCTGATATGTCCTGTGAACCTTACATTCTCGATATGGTCCGGACTGAAATCTGAGCATACTTTAACAAGGTTCCAGTCAGGTGAATAACAACCCTGATTTATCAGTTGCCCGATCTCTTCATCACGCAAATTACGGTAGAGATCATTTTTTGAAGCATGAAACATTTTGATTGATTTTGTGCTTTCAAATATAGCCGTAGTATGATAAATGGCAATAACAAAAAACCTAACATAAATTATATATACAATACATAAAACATAACAATTAAAATATATAATATTTATAAATAATGGATTATATTAAAATAAAACATATCAAAAAAATAATCACCGCACAAAATACATAATACCGGTATTACGGAAAGGAAAATCAGAAACCTTTTTCGCCTGGATTTACAGATTAAATATCGGAGAGATAATTCACCAGGCGAATTTGGCGGGGTAATTTTAATTTTTTTCGCAGCCTGACGCGGGCGATCTCCACACTTTGGCGGGTAAGGTTCCGGAGTCCGGCTATCTCTTTACTGGTAAGTCCCAATCTCAAACATGCGGCAAGTTTTTTGTCATTCGCTGTCAGTTTGGGATGCCTGACAAATAACCTGTCTGAAAAACCGGGATAAAATCTTTCTATCTGTAACTCAACCATGTTCCAGTCTACTGAATTCCGCTGCGATTTTTCCAACAGTTGTAACAGTTTTTGCAGTTTTTCGCGGCTGCATTTATAATTATCTTCAGTGATTTTTTTAATTTGTTGCGAGACTATTGCAATCAATTCATTTTTCCTTGAAAGCTGCAACAAAAATGCCACCAGCTCCCGTTCCCTGAAATCCAGTTCTGTTTTAAGCCGCTGCCTGCCTCGGTTTTCCAGTTCCTTACCTGCCGAAAGTTCATTAATGTGCCCCAATGCCTTTTTCAGCCTGGTTATATCCTGTACCGAGGCCCTTATACCCATATAACGTCCCTGCCTGTTGTAAACACCGCGCACATTCACAGAGCACCAGCGTATCTGCCGGGTTCGTGTCATTATCCGGAATTCAAGCGACGGACTGACAAGCAACTGGTTAAGTGCATCTGCGAGGAACCGGTCAAACTTCTCGCGGTCAAGACTGTAAACCAGCAGTTCAGAAATTGATGCTGATTCAATTATCTGGTTGGCAGTATAACCGGTCATGTCGGGACACGAAGGTGAGCAATATTTAATTTTACCCGAAGGGTCAAACCAAAGTTCCCAGCCAAAAGCAAAATCTGCAACAAACTGGTAGTACTGCTTTTGCTCCTGTTCAGTTTTTAGCAGTTCCCCCTTCTCACTGAGCTCAAAGAGTAATTCTGAAATTTTTGATTCGAGCTCTTTAATATAGCTATCCCTGTTTCCCGGATTCCTGACTGACATGTAAACTCTCTTTTTGAAACCAAATTTACCTAATCAGCTGAAACGAGCACTATAATGTAAGAATAAATTTTAAAGCAGGCATCACGCCATGAA
>CAZBWK010000099.1:0-14929 GCA_964495655.1 uncultured Prolixibacteraceae bacterium
ATGCTTTTTAAAATTATTAATATTGATGAGATAAAATTTTTGTTTAAAAAAAGTTCATATTCGTTTCATCTGTTCATCTTTTTTTATTACGGACATATATCAGTTTGAATTTGCCTTTATAGCTGTCGCGCTGTTCTATTTCGAATTTACCAATAGAATTGATCAGCGGGGTTAGTTTTTCAAACCCATAATTCCGGGAATCGAAGTTAGGTTGTTTCTTTTGAAGCAGGCTGCCTACATCTCCCAGGAATGCCCATCCGTCATCATCCGCCAGGTCGGAAATTGTTGAAGTTATAAGCTTTATGACTTTCGGAGTTATCTTGTCTACCTGCGACTTTTTCTCAGGCTTGTCGGGGGTTGCACTGCTTTCATTCTCTTTTGCCCTGTTTTCAAGAATTTCGATATAAATAAATTTATCGCAGGCCACAATAAAGGGCTCCGGTGTTTTTTTCTCACCGATACCATACACTTTCATTCCTGCTTCCCGCAACCTGGTTGCAAGCCTGGTAAAATCACTGTCGCTGGAGACCAGGCAAAATCCGTTTACCCTGCCACTGTATAATATATCCATAGCATCGATGATCATGGCTGAGTCAGTGGCATTTTTGCCTGTTGTATAGCTGTACTGCTGTACAGGGGTGATAGCGTTCTCGAGAAGCAGGTTTTTCCATTTTGAGAGGAATGGTTTTGTCCAGTCCCCATAAATTCTTTTAATAGTAGGATTCCCATACTTTGCAATCTCCTCCATCATCTCTTTTACGTAGGCAGAGGGTATGTTATCGCCGTCGATCAGGACGGCCAGTTTAATTTCATTTTCCATTAGCTGAAATTTTAAATTTTTACAATACATGAATCCGGCAGCCAACCCAGATTGCCATCGGAGAGTCTGATCTCTTTCCAGCTATCCAGGCTGTCGGAGATCTCCACCTTGACTCCTTCGTAGAGCAGAAACAGGTCGGTACTGTTTTCTGAAGGTGCACTTTTGACAGTGACACGGGGACAAAAGATAATTGCATGGTTCCGGTTGTCTATCTTCTCTTTTTGTCTGGCGGCAAAGGAAAAAGTAAATGCGGTCAGCAGGATTGCCAGTATACCGAACCAGAAAGATAATTTTTTCACTGAAGCAGAACGGCTAAAGAGGAATGCTCCCAGCAGCAACAGGAAAACCATGAAGAGTCCGGCGCTGATGGCTGCCCATGAATCAGCCGGATACCGGTTAATAATACTGTTTTTCCACCTCACAAAGAAGGGCTGGGGCAATGCTTCTATTCCTGTCACTACAAACTGATTGGCCATACGGAGGTTAAATTCGATATCTTCATCCTGCGGCGCAAGCAGCTTAGCCCGTTCGTAATTTAAGATAGCATTATTGTAGTCTCCTGCTTTATAGTAAGCATTGCCCAGGTTAAAATAGAGTTTCGCCGATTCCTGTCCGGCGTCAAGGATCTGTTCATACTCTATAACAGCCTTTTGGTACTCTTCAGTTGCATAGAAAGCATTTGCTTTTTCCCAGATTACCTGGATTGAGTCCCGGGCATACGCATTCAGGACAAACACTATCCCGGATAATGTTAAAATCAGCCGGTGTATAATATATTTTGTCATTACTGTTCTTTTTATCGTTTGATCTGTTTTTCGAGGCGGCTCATAGTCTGTTCAGCTTTTTTATACAGTTCACTTCGGGCTTCCGAACCTCCTGAGGGAGCATACCTCGCATATTCGCAATGATCCATTATTTCAATAAAATTGGTAATAACAGGATCATCCACATTTTTACTTTTCAGGTTTTCCACTGCTGTTTCGCGGTTCAGGTTAGCAACAGCAATACCCAGTTTATCACTGAGATAACCCCAGAAAGCTTTAAGTATAGCTTCGTGGAAAGCTTCATTATTGTTTTGTTTCATAAATCTGGCTGCCTCTTTCAGTCGTTTCACAGCCATGCGGTTAGCTTTTTTGTTACGCATGAGGGCAGCATTAGCATTTTCGCGGGCTTTTTTGCGGTAGATTATGAACAATAAAATGAACAGCAGGGCTGTACCGGCATAAAGGGAGTAAAAAGCAGGAGTCCCGAAAAAAGTTGACCCTTTTATCTTCAACATTGGATTGCCCTGTTTGATGTATCTTATATCCTGTCCAATCAATTGCAGGTCCTCTCTGTGGCGTCCTCCGATGATTGATGCCGACTGGTCGCCTGTCCCTTTAGTTACACGCAAAGTATATTCAGGAGTCGACCTGGTTACATAACTGCCGGAGGCAGGATTAAAAAATGTAAACGGAATGGAAGGAATAACATAATCTCCCTCAAAGCGGGGTTGAAAGAGATACTCAACAGTTTTACTTCCCGTCATACCGCTGTCGGTGGCTCTTACGTTGTCGGTCGCCCTCGGGTCGTAGATCTCGAAATCGGAGGGCAGTTGCAGCTGCGGATTCCTTATAAGCCTTATATTACCTGATCCGGTTATCGTCAGCTTCAGTGTCACCGCATCATTTGTTGTAACATCTGCAGAGCTGAGTTCTGAAGTGACATTAAAATTCCCCACACCGCCATAATAGTTTGCAGGCTGCGGGGGCAGATCTTTTACATTGATCCGCACCGGGGAGCTGGTTATTGTAGTCTTGACCGTCTGTATGCCGCTGAAAAAATCATCGAAGAAACTTCTCGGCCTGACCCTCTGCTGTACCAGGAGTGTCATGCTGAAAGGGTTTATGGTAATTGTGCCGTTCTGTTGGGGGAAGAGGACTGTCTTTTTCAGAACCCCCACCTGGTAGATGCGGTCGTTAAAAACCTCCCTGTTGAAATTTATCTGTTGGGGCATCTCGATATCTTGTGTATAGAACCCTTCGTAAGTAGGAAGATTGACCTCATCAAATCCTGATACGGGAATATTTGGATCAGCATAAAGCTTTACGGTAGCAATTATCTGTTCGCCACGATATACATTTTGCTTATTCAGCTCCAGTCTTATGAAGAGGTTATTACCTCCAAGACTTACAGATTCTCTGCTTTGGCTCTCCTGCTGCTGGTTTTGGGATGGTTGTTGCTGTCCTGACTGAGCTTTAACTACCTGTATTTTAAGAGAATTGGACTCTACGATTTCGCCGTCAATCTCTACAGAGGCAGGCCTTATTTCAAAGCTGCCTTCCCTCTTTGCTTTCAGAATATAAGTGTAGGAATAGGATATCTCAGTTGTGGTTTTCCCATTAATAGTTTGCATCCTTGTTGATTGACCGGTACTGGGACCCATCAGCACATCGAAGTTACTGGTAAGGTCCGGCGGAAGGTCTGGATTGCTGCCTTTTTTATTAAGAGTGAATGTAAGCCTGAATTGCTGACCTGTCTCAACAGCATTTGGTGCGGACATGACAAATTTTGTCTCCTGTCCCCAAACTTCTGTGATAAAAAACAAAAACAGGCAATATGTAATTACTCTCCTGATCATAGTGTTACCATTCTTTTTCGGTCCTGATTTTTCTTGCTTTGTCTGCTTTATCCTTTTTAACCTTTTCCCGGATATCTCTTTCGTCGTTTTCCAGCGCCTGTAAAAGTTGTTCGGCATCTTCCCTGGAAATTTTGCTTTGCGGCCGCTGCTGCTGTTGTTGATCCTGCTGCTGTTGTTGATCCTGCTGCTGTTGTTGATCCTGCTGCTGCTGTTGATCCTGCTGCTGCTGGTCACTTTGATTATCCTGGTCCTGCTGGTCTTGTTGGTCCTGTTGGTCCTGCTGGTCCTGCTGCTGTTGATTTTTCAGCATTTGTGCATAAGCAAGGTTATATTTAGTTTCAATGTCATTAGGATTTTTCCTCAATGCTTCCTTATATGACTCAATGCTCTCATCAATTTTTTGTTGCATCAGCTGACTATTACCCTGGTTATGCAATGCACGGGCTTTCTCTTCGGCAGTCTCCAGTTTTTCAGTAAGTTCACTAAATTTTCTCTCAGCTTCTTCAAACCTCATCTGTTTATACAGGGCATCAGCCAGGTTAAAATCCCATTTCTCATTACCCGGCTTTTTATTAAGTGCTTTTCTGTAATACTCTTCTGCCTGGCCAAATTTTGCAGTATCCAGCCTGGTAGTATCCTTAACTGCTTCCATGAACAATTTATTTCCGCTTCTTACGAATTTTCTTTCATTCTGGCCGGAAACTGTCAATGTGGCCGCTAAGATAAAGTATAAAAAAAACAACCTTTCCATAATAATAAAAATTATTCAGGAGAGAACAGTTTAACTTTCATGAGATATCTGTTTTTCCTTTCGAGGATAATAAATTCTAAAAGTAACAGTAGCAGTCCGGCACCAAAAAAGTATTGGAACTGATCTTCATATTCTGAAAACACCACTGTTTCCATCTCCTGTTTATTCATTTTATTGATCTCGTCAAATAGTGCATTCAGCCCTATCTGGGCGTTGTTAGCCCTGATATAGATGCCTTTACCAGCTGCTGCTATTTTTTCAAGCATCACCTCGTCGAGTTTGGTCACAACGACATTACCTTCCCTGTCTCTCATATAATCGGTCTGACCGTCGCGCATCACAGGTATGGGTGACCCTTGCGGGAGTCCCATGCCTATTGTGTGGACTACAATACCGTTTTTAACTGCTTCCCGGGCTGCTGAGACAGGATCGTCTTCATGGTTTTCCCCGTCGGTTATGATTACGATAGCTTTACTGGCATCTGCGTCGGGCGAAAATGACCGTACGGCCATATTGATGGCAGAGCCGATGGCTGTTCCCTGTCGTGGAACCACCTGTGTGCTGACGGCCTCAAGAAAAAGTTTTGCCGAGTTATAATCACCTGTCAGCGGAAGCTGAATATACGCTTCTCCGGCAAATACGATAAGCCCTATTTTGTCGTCTTTCAGGCGGTCCACAAGTCTTGATATTGCTCTTTTGGCCCTTTCGAGCCGGTTGGGCTGGATATCTTCAGCCATCATACTGTTTGAGACATCAAGGGCTATTATCATTTCAATTCCTTCGCGTTTTATTTTTTTCAGCTTTGAACCGAACTGCGGCCTGGCTGCTCCTGCAATAAACAGCCCCAGCGCCACCATGAGCAGTAAAAATTTGAAAACAGGCCTGTTTTTTGATACAAAAGGCATTAATTCCGTTATTACCTGTTCATTGCCAAAACGGCGCAATGCTCTTTTCCTGGTGTATCTCGACCAGATAAAGATCAGTGTAAGAAAAGGAATTATTAATAAACCCCATAAATAATCGATATGTGCAAATCTGAAAATATCCATCTTTTATATTTTAAGGGATACTTTTAAAAAAAGTTGCATTTAAAAACAAGCTTAAAACAAGCAACAAAATTCCTGCCATAGCAAAGGGTAAGAATTCTTCTGATTTCCGGCTGAACTCCCGGACTTCAATTTTTGATTTTTCCAACTGGTCGATCTCCTGATAGATCTCCGCCAGCTTGGTATTACTTGTCGCCCTGAAATATTTACCTCCTGTTATAGAAGAGATCTCCTGCAGGACTTTTTCATCTATCTTCACCTCCATGTCGCGTAACTGAACTCCGTAAGGAGTCTGCACAGGAAAGGGGGCGGTGCCTATTGTGCCGATTCCGACAGTGTATACCCTGATCCCAAAAGTTTTTGCTATTTCTGCTGCTGTTAAAGGTGCAATCTCCCCGCTGTTATTCTCTCCGTCGGTTAACAGGATCACAACCCGGCTGATAGCATCACTTTCCTTAAGCCTGGCCACTGCTGTTGCTAAGCCGTTTCCTATCGCCGTGCCATCCTGGATCATCCCGCTCTCAATATCTTTAAACAGGTTTAGCAGGACTGTCCTGTCGGTCGTTAAAGGGCACTGGGTGAATGCTTCCCCGGCAAAAACCACTAGTCCCATTCTGTCGTACTGCCTCCCGGAGATGAACTCCATTGCAACATTTTTTGCCGCCTCAAGCCTGTCGGGTGAAAAATCCCGGGCAAGCATACTGCTGGATATGTCTAATGAAATAACTATATCTATACCTTCGGTTGTTACATTTTCCCAGTTGCTCGATGACTGCGGCCTGGCAAGGACGGTTACAAAAAGCGCAAATGCCAGCAGCCGGAGCAGAAAGACAATATGCCTCAGATAGTGTTTTAAGGTTTTTGGCGCCTTGAAAAGGGGAGCAGCTGACGATATTTGAATGCTTGCAGTGTTTTTTTTCTGCCTGAAAATATACCATGCAGCCATTGGGATTGCCAAAAGCAGCAGGTAAAAAAATTCCGGATTTTTAAATACTATTCCTTCAAACATTCTTTTCTATTTTATTTCAACATCTTCACCCTCATCATCTTGTTGTTCTTCCGGGGGCTCAGGTTTTTCTTCCTTTTTTGTGTCATTGACAAAAAAATATGCATTCATAAGAGTCAGGTTATCGTCATCCGGCAGAGGCTTATATTTTGCAAATTTCACAAGGTCGGCTAATGTTAATATATGGCTCAGGTTCTCGAAAGTTTTTTCCTTGATCAGATCGCGCCGGAAACGGAAAGCGGATAATGTCTCTTCTGAGGTCTGCTCCATTGCCGGTATCTCAAAGCGGCTTTCGATATATTTTCGAAGAGTTTCGGTTACTTCACTGTAAAACTGCTTTGTTTTTCCCTTTTGCCATAGTTTTTCATTTTTTATACGGTCCAGCTCTCTGAGGGCTGTCACATGTGCCGGTTCCGGGGGTTTAATTTTAAAACTGAAAACAGGCTTATTCTCTTTTTTTCTTTTGAGTGCATAGAGAATAAAAAAGAGTATTGCGCCCAATAAAATTATTCCCAATATATATGGTGTCACCTCTTTCAGGGTAACAGGGGCGCCGTATGGCATTTTAATATCTGCAGGTCCCCTTGTTGTATCAATCGGAATGGTGTGCACATGGAGGTTGACTCCGTTGCCGGGAATAGAATCAATTCTACCTTCCATATCTATTTTAAACCAGAATGGAGGTATACGATATGTTCCGCTGTCGAAGCTGGTTATTAAAAAAGACTGAATCAGTTTTTGAAAAGCTTCATCGTCAGACTGGAATGTATCGACAGGGGAGCGGCTCAGTACCTCGATCTTTCCAAGAATAGTATCAGGTACTGCAGGAAAGGTAACGTTAATATTTTTTGGATGATCGATCTCAAGGAACAGCTTAACCTGGTCGCCAAGCAAAATATTAGCAGAATCAAGGGTTGCCGTTGCTTTGATTCTCTGTCCTGAGCTTTCAGGGCTAAAGGAGAGTGCCAGCCAGAGTAATATTGTTAATTTCAGGATATTCTTCATTTTTTTGCTACTGTTTAAGAGCCCTCTTTTTGAACAGGTTCATCATAGCTTTCACATAATCCTCGTTAGTACTTACAGCTACATAGTCGATGCCGCATTTTTTAAACATTGTGTCCAGTTTTGCCATGTGCCTGTTCCACCACTCAGCATAAGTTTTCCGTGTTTTAGCTGAGTTGCTGTTGATCCATACATAAGCTCCTGTCTCCGCATCTTTTAGCTTAAGCATGCCGACAGGAGGCAGTTCCTTTTCGCGTTGGTCATATATTTTGAGTGCAACAATGTCATGTTTATTATTAGCAATTGACAGAGCCTGTTCCATATCTCTGTTTTCGTCGATAAAATCAGAGATAATAAATGATGTGCACCGTTTTTTTATGGCGTTTGTAAGATATCTTACAGCCCCGGTAATATCTGTACCGGATGACTGCGGAATGAAATCTATCAATTCCCTGATAATTCTTAAAATATGACTTCTTCCCTTCTTAGGGGGAATAAATTTCTCTATACTGTCTGAAAAGAATATTACACCTATTTTGTCATTATTCTGAATAGCAGAGAATGAGAGTATTGCCGCTATTTCAGTGATAATGTTTTTTTTCATTTTTTCAAATGTCCCGAAATCACGCGATCCGCTGACATCTATCAGCAGCATTACTGTAAGCTCTCTCTCTTCTTCAAATATTTTAACGTAAGGGTGGTTGTATCTTGCCGTTACGTTCCAGTCAATACTTCTTATGTCATCTCCAAACTGATACTCCCTGACTTCAGAGAAAGCCATTCCCCGGCCTTTAAACGCACTGTGGTATTCGCCGGCAAAAATATTCCTCGACAAACCACGGGTTTTTATCTCGATCTTACGTACCTTTTTTAACAGTTCACTTGTCTCTATCATTCAGGACTATATCTTTATTTGTTTTATTCCAAATATGATGTACGGTTAACTTTCAAAGCAAACAGGCTGACAATGTCATATTACCGGGACCATTGTGACACCCTTTGATCAGTTTGTTAAGGAACTTCTACTGTATTCAGAATGTCAGTAATGATCTCTTCAGAAGTTATGTTATTAGCTTCTGCTTCGTAGCTAAGTCCGATGCGATGACGCATAACATCTGCACAAACCGCTCTTACATCTTCCGGAATAACATAGCCACGCCGTTTTATGAATGCAAAAGCCTTTGATGCCTGTGCAAGGCTTATTCCTGCTCTAGGTGACGAACCATAAGAGATCATCTCCCGGTACTTATCCAGTTTATAATCCTGCGGCTCACGTGTCGCAAAGACTATATCCACAATATATTTTTGAATTTTTTCGTCCATATATACATCCCTGACAACATCTCTTGCCTGCACAATATCGGCAGGTTGGAGAATTTTTGTTGTTTCGGGGAACTGTTTCAGCAGGTTTTGGTTTATAATTTGTTTCTCTTCCTCTTTATTGGGATAATTTATGACCACCTTCAGCATAAACCGGTCAACCTGGGCTTCAGGAAGCGGATAAGTACCTTCCTGCTCGATAGGGTTTTGAGTCGCCATAACCAGAAATGGTTCATCCAGTTTAAAGGTTGAATCACCAATGGTGATCTGGCGTTCCTGCATTGCCTCCAGTAAAGCTGACTGCACTTTTGCAGGCGCCCTGTTGATCTCATCTGCCAGAATGAAGTTAGCGAAGACAGGCCCTTTTTTTATTGAAAATTCTTCTCTTTTCTGACTGTAGATCATTGTTCCCAGCAAGTCGGCCGGCAGCAGGTCAGGGGTAAACTGAATGCGTGAAAATTTTGCATTGATAGTGTTAGCCAATGACTTAATTGCCAGTGTCTTTGCCAGTCCGGGCACACCTTCCAACAAAATATGCCCGTTGGCCAGGAGACCTATCAGCAGGCTTTCGGTAAGATGTTTCTGGCCTATGATCACTTTGTTCATTTCGATAGTGATCATGTCGATAAACGAACTTTCTTTTTGAATCCGTTCATTCAATTCTTTAATATCCACTCTTTGATCCATATTATTATGCTGTTTTGCTGTCTATTTCGAGAGCACGAATTTAAACCATTGCAAATATAATAAGCCTTTTATTTTGTTAAAATTTATTAAGCATAATATTGAGATTATAAAAAAATGAGGCTGTCGAACGACAGCCTCATTTTTTAAAGACCTCTTATGAAATTTTAATTTCTCTTGCCGGTTTTGGTTTTACTTCCTCACGCTTGGGAAGTTTTACACTTAAGATACCATCGGCATAAGATGCTGAGATCTTGTCGCTGTCAACATCCTGTCCGGGAACAGTGAAAGACCTCTGGAATGACTGATAGCAGAATTCCCTTCTTGTATAGTTATCTTCATTCTCATTTTTCTCTTCCTGCTTTTCGGAAGAGACAGTAAGTACATTATTTTGAAAATTAATTTTGAAGTCCTTCTTGCTCATCCCCGGAGCTGCTACCTCAAGGATGTAGTCATCTTCAGTCTCTTTTACGTTCACGGCAGGCAGAGTCGTGTTGGCGCCGGAAAAGTTTGAAAGGTTCCAGTCCATCAGGTCACTGTTGAAAAAACGGTCGAATAACGACGGTAAAAAATTGTCAGATCTTCTTGCTAGTGTCATGGCTTTATCCTCCTTAACTTTTAAGTTAAACATTATTTTTTCCGGGTTATTAACATCAAACACAGTACCAGCCTGAAAACTATGTCAAAATGTAATCTTTAACTGCCTGATTGTCAGTATGAATGTAGCTGTTTTGAAAATATTATTGTTATTCAAAATGTTATAAACTGCCATTTTTGCATATATCAAAGACCAGTAAACGGTCACCGTTAAAAAATTAGCAATAGCTATATGATGTGAGCTAAGGTAAAATATATAATTTTGACCCATGCAAAGGTATTTTGTACAACTTAGTTTTAAAGGAACCAACTACCACGGGTGGCAGATCCAGCCAAATGCCGTCACTGTTCAGGAAACGGTTGAAAGGGCGTTTTCAGCGGTACTGCGCGAAAAGATCGAAGTTGTCGGGGCCGGCAGGACTGATACGGGAGTTCATGCCTCCTTTTTTATTTTTCATTTTGACTCGCAGAACAGCGGGCTTGAGACAGATAGACTGGTTTACCGGCTGAACGGTTTTTTGCCTGCTGACATTGCCCTGAAGAGAATCTGGAAAGTACCTGCCGGTGCACACGCCAGGTTCAGCGCCTTATCGCGCACCTATAAATATTATATTCACAGAAAAAAAGATCCCTTTAAGACTGAGACATCCTGCTTGTTTACCGGAAGCCTTGATATAGAGAAAATGAAAGAAGGTGCAGACCTGCTGCCCATGTACTCTGATTTCACCAGTTTCAGCCGTCTCCACTCAGATGTGAAGACCCATCTGTGCAGGATTATAATGGCGGACTGGGACCAGGATGGCAATACACTGGTATTCACTATTGAAGCTGACCGGTTTTTAAGAAATATGGTTCGCGCCATAACAGGTACCCTCATTCAGTTAGGAACAGGTAAGCTGACTCCTGAGGAGTTCAGAAGTATTATTAATGCCAGAGACAGGAGACTGGCCGGTGATTCCGCCCCGGCCAGGGGTTTGTTCTTAACAGATATAAAATATCCCGCTAATCTTATCTGTTGTAATGGTTAATCTGATTGAATATGAAAAAGCTGAAACGATATTTATTAATAGTCATCATAGCGCTTATTGCTGTTTACCTGTCAGGCCCCCGGCCTTCTGAACCGGAATTTGACATGAACCTGCCTTCGCTGCCATCCAATCTTAACAATCTTGAAAGCATGATAAGTGAGAATGAGAAGGTACATAATATTAAACCTGACAATGAATCGCGTATTATACCGGCAAATGATTCGGTGTTTGAACGCACCGAATACAGCCTTCTGTATCTGCACGGTTTTTCAGCCTCCTGGTACGAGGGTTACCCGGTAAATGTGCAGTTTGCAAAGTATTTTGGAATGAATGCCTATTTCCCGCGACTGGCTTCGCACGGACTGGATACTGTTGATGCATTGACAGACATGACACCTGACCGGTTATGGTCATCGGCCAAAGAGTCGCTGATGATTGCACGTATGATTGGCAAGAAGGTGATCCTGATGTCATCATCAACAGGCGGAACCCTTTCCCTTTCGCTGGCTGCTGCTTTCCCCGAATATGTTGACGGGTTGATACTGTATTCACCCAATATCCGGATAAATAATAAAAGAGCTTTTTTACTTTCCAAGCCCTGGGGACTGCAGATTGCGCGTAATGCTTACGATGGCAGGTACAGGGTCACTTCGCAGGACTCAGCCTCCAAAGAGTGTGCTTACTGGTATTGTAAATACCGCCTGGAAGCGATTGTTTACCTGCAGCAACTTATTGATCATACAATGAAAAAGGAGACTTACAGCAGGGTAACCGCCCCGGTTTTTTTAGGTTATTACTATAAGGATAAAAATCATCAGGATGAGGTGGTTAAGGTGGATGCTATGCTTAAAATGTTTGACCAGCTGGGTGTTGAGAATGACCGTAAGGTAAAAGTTGCATTTCCTGATGCAGACAGTCATAATATATGCAGTGAGCTTTATTCGGGAGCTGTAGATGATGTATTGAGAGAAACAATAAATTTCGGAAAGGATATATTGAATCTTGAACCGGCCGAAAAGAGGAGATCAGTTAATCAGTGAGGCAGCGGCTTCATCAATGAACCATATCAGAATTCCGTCGACAGGCTCAATGTAATAAGAAGGGAGAAGTGTTGCCGCTTCATCGTTACTCATAATTTCAGATATTCTGGCTGCTTTGTTTTCTCCCGTTACCATAAAAAATATTCTCCTTGCATTTTTGATAACACTGCCTGTGAGAGTCACCCTGTTCATACCTGACAAGGGGTGTTCTGTAACAGCGCACACCTTTTTATCATCAATAAGTGCTAAGTTATCCGGAAAGATAGAGGCTGTATGACCGTCATCACCCATTCCCAGCAGGATAAGATCGAAGACAGGCAATCCTCTTGCAGAGGGAAGGTTCTGTTTGATCTCAGCAGAATAGCGAAATGCTTCCTCGTCGGGATCATTTTCACCTTTTATCCTGTGAATATTCTCACCAGGAATATTGATATATGAAAAAAGCAGCTCTTTGGCTGTTTTATAGTTGCTGTCTTCATCTTCCGGATGTACACAACGCTCATCCACCCACCAGAAATGTAATTTGTCCCAGGGGATAATATCTTTATGTTTTTCCACCATTATGGCAAATAGTAATTCTGGTGTTCTGCCCCCTGAAAGAGCAATATTCAATACTCCTGATCCTGTTTGAAGAGACAGGTTTTTGATCTCACGGGCAATTGCTTTGCTTACCTTTCCGGGGTTTTTATAAATTTTTACCTCTGTTGAAGATTGCATGGCTATAATTTTTATTTATATTTTATAACTCACAAAACTCTCCGTCATTTGTCAGGTTTTTGCATGGATACCTCCATTCACCTCCTTCAATCAGCCTGTCTGCCTGTTCCGGTCCCCAGGTTCCTGCAGGATATCCGTAAACCGGAATTTCAGGATTATTCTGCCATGCATCAATTACAGGCTGAACAAACCTCCATGCCTCTTCTACTGCATCGCCCCTCGAATAGAGGGTTGCGTCACCCTGCATACTGTCGAGCAACAACCTTTCGTAAGCAGAGGGCAGCCTGATATCAGAAAGGTCGGAGTAATGGAAGTCCATATTCACTGTTTGAACGTTAAATCCCCCACCCGGTGTTTTCATTCTGAACTTCAGAAGTATACCTTCGTCGGGTTGTATACGTATAACCAACTGATTATCCCTTGGTCCCGGAAGTCCGGCATTGTTAAACAGGTGATGGGGGACCTGTCTGAAATGGACAACAGCTTCAGTAACACTTGCAGGCAGCTTCTTGCCGGTTCTGATATAAAAAGGCACTCCGCCCCAGCGCCAGTTGTCGATATAGAACTTCATTGCGACGAAAGTTTCTGTACGTGATCCGTGAGCTACACCCGGTTCATCTCTGTATCCCTTAACAGTTTGGCCGTTTATTACGGATCCCGTATACTGGCCACGGATAACATTACTTATCACATCTTTTTCAGACAGGGGATGAAGTGATTTAAAAACCTTTAATATTTCATTTCTGATGGCATCTGCCTCAATAACAACAGGTGGTTCCATAGTTATAAAACCAACAAGCTGCAGGAGGTGGTTCTGTAACATATCGCGCAGCGCCCCTGAGCTGTCATAATAACCGCCGCGACCTTCTACTCCGAGGGTTTCGGACGAGGTTATCTCAATCCTTTCGACATAATTACGATTCCATAACGGTTCAAAAATGCCATTGGCAAACCTGGTCACTATCATATTCTGAACAGTCTCTTTGCCCAGGTAATGGTCAATGCGGTATATCTGATTTTCTGCAAAATAGTTTAACAGGTCGGAATTTAAATTCCTGGCCGAATACAGATCGGTACCAAATGGTTTTTCTACGATAAGCCTCCTTGAGCATTTCGAAGACCTGCTAAGTCCGGAGACATTAAGTTTCTCTGCAATGACGCGGTAGACAGAAGGGGGGGTTGACAGGTAGAAAATACAGTTGGCATCAAGGCCTGTATCTGTGCTGAGCTTTTCAATTCTCGATTTCAGCATGATGTAGTCAGACGGATCGCCGGTGGCAACCTGCTGGTAATACAACATCTTTTTAAACTTACCCAGGTCCTTTTCCCCGTCCAGATATTCACAAGCCTTTTCCCTGAAATCATTATCTGAAAAATTGGTGCGGGACGCCCCGAGAACGATGAATTTACCGGGCAGAAGATTTTGCCTGAACAGTTCGTACAGAGCAGGTATAAGCTTCCTTTTAGTAAGGTCGCCTGATGCACCAAAAATTACCAGTATTTGATTCTTTGGTCTCTTCATAATAAGCTCTTTCACTATGTAACACAATAGACTATCACATTGTTTTTGTGAAAAAAATACCGGAAGCTCAAATTTACAGATATATCATTTTTCTGGTATCTGCCATAGAATTCGCCTTTTCCCTTTTTAAACCCGAAAGAGTCTATTTTAATATCAGTTTTAAAATTTATTTTTTCTTCTGAAACTAATTTGAAGGCAGCTTCTTTGGCACACCAGTACAACAGCTGTATTATATTTTCATCTTTCTTTCCTGATGAATCGGCAAGCTCCTGCCCGGTAAGCATCCTGGCGGCGATCTTTTTAACATCTCTTTTTGAAGGTTCTGCATCAATGCCCGTGTTTTTATCTGAGATCATTATCACTACCAGGTCATCTGAGTGTGAAATACTGATATTCAGGCTCAGATCCTTAAGGAAAGGTTTGCCGGCATCATTGTAAATTATTTCGTTATTGCCAGCCAGCATACATTTAAGTAATAATCTTACAGCAAGATACTCTTTTTTTCTCTTTTCATTATTAAGTAAAGAGAATTCATTTTTTTCCCTGTCTGACAGGGAAGATAAATGAAGCAATGCAGAGGCAGATTCGGTAAGTTCCCATATTCCTATCTTCCCTGCCGTGGATTCAATAATTGCTGAAAGAGCCATCAGTTCCAGGTTGTGGTTTCTATTAACCGTATAACATCATCTTCAAGAAAATCAATAACCGGCTTCAATGAGTCTATGTCGGGAGTTGCCCTTATATAAAGAGCGCCTCTGATAAAATGGGATACACTG
>CAZBWK010000100.1:0-14620 GCA_964495655.1 uncultured Prolixibacteraceae bacterium
TACCTGAGGGAGATGTTAAAGGATATTCCTGGGATCGTGCCGATAAAATTCACAAGGAATGTTACCAGAATTTCAGCATGGAAATTTCCGGTAAGATATAAAGAGGAGGCATTTCACGGACTGCCAAGGACAGAATTTTTGAAGGCACTCAGGGCTGAGGGTATCCCTGCTTCAACGGGCTATGTTACCCAAAACGACAAACCATATCTGAAGAGCACCTTCGAATCGAAAAATTACCGGAGAATGTATACAGCAAATGAACTGGATTTTGATCAGTTTATGGAGAGAAACCGTTGTCCTGAAAATGACCTTCTATGCAGTGAATCGGTATGGTTCAACCAGAATATGCTGCTTGGTTCAAAAGCCGATATGGACGATATAGCTGCTGCAATTGAGAAAGTCTATAACTACGCAGCCAAAATTAAAGGATAGCTTTCAGTTGCCCGCTTAGAATAGATTTCCGAAATAGAAGATATCACTGAACTTAAAAATTAGTGATCAGTGAAAGATGTAAATTGATTTTTTATAAAAAAAGTCTGATTTGTATATAACCTGGCCTGAAATATGAAATCAGTAAGCAAATAAATTCTTTAATATTGTATTAAAAATTTATTATCATGCAGTTAAAAAAACCGATCACGATCCTTTATCCGGCTGTTTTATTATTTGTCGTTTTTGCCGTGTTTAGCAACTGTAAAAAGAAACCGGTTAAAACGTATGAACCAACTCTTGAATCACTTGCATCTCATCCTGTTCCGCAGTGGTTCAGGGATGCTAAATTTGGTATTTTTATTCATTGGGGAGTATATGCAGTTCCTGCATACCACGAATGGTACATTGTATATATGAGTCCCAATTCGAGCTTCGGCCGCAACCTGGGAGGCCCTCCCTATAATGCTGTTCAGGGTGACCTTCCGGATAGTGTTTTTTATGCAAATACACATAAGGAAGCCGTTAATTATCATAGCGATAACTATGGAGCTGATTTTGAGTATGATGAGTTTATTCCAATGTTTAAAGCCGAACGTTATGATCCGGGAGCATGGGCAGATCTTTTCAGAAAAGCAGGCGCCAGGTATGTCGTGCTGACTGCCAAACATGGGGATGAATTTGCACTCTGGCCTTCAAAGTATACTGAGCGCAATTCAATGCAAGCGGGGCCCCATCGTGACCTTGTGGGAGACCTTACAAAAGAAGTCCGGTTACATGGCATGAAAATGGGCTTCTATCACAATACCACTTATTCATTTTGGGATGAGCGTTATCCTGATAAAGAGTGGGTTGAATACATGAATAATTCCATAAAAGAACTGGTGGATTTATATAAACCCGACATTCTTTGGGGAGATGTCCCTGTTGGCCCTGTCCGGGATGAAAACGGCAAGCCGCTGGGGGCAGATCACTGGAACAGCAAAGAAGTTATTGCTTATTTTTACAATAATTCTGAAAATCCTGATGAAGTAGTGACAAATGACCGTTGGGATTTGGATATGATCGATGCAGGAATAGATTCTGAAAGATCTTTGTCGAAATCCTTATGGGCTCAACGTGCAGGATCATGGAATGTTAAGGACGGTGTATTCCTGGGTGATTTTCAGACCCCTGAGCGGCGCAATATTACCGGCATTTACGAGATGCCCTGGGAAACCTGCGATGCTCTTGATCCCACATCATGGGGATACAACCGCCGGTTGCCTGATGAAAAATACCTGACTGCCAACGAGCTTGTTGATTATCTGGCAGATATAGTAAGCAAAGGGGGGAATCTTCTTATAAATATTGGCCCCAAAGCCGACGGAACTATTCCGGAGGTAATGCAGAAATGTTTGGAGGAAACAGGTGACTGGCTATCTGTTAATGGAGAGGCCATTTTTGAAACCCGTCCGTGGAAAGTATTTGGTGAAGGCCCTACACTGGAAGAAACCGGTTTCAGCAGCAGGGACAGGTACCGGTTTAAAGCCGGTGACGTCCGGTTTACAAGGAAAGGAAATACTTTATATGTAATCATGTTGGAATGGCCGGTGAATGGTGAAATAGTTTTAAGTTCATTAAAAGGAACCAAGGTCAGTAAAATTTCAATGCCCGGATCAAAAGAAAATATCAGGTGGAATCAAACTGAGGAGGGATTAAGTATTACCCTGCCGGCGGGACAGGGTTCTCCGCACGCCAATGTAATGAAACTGAAGTGTAAAAATTTATAGATGACCATATATAATCAGAGATCAGATAACATTCTGAATACTAAAATTTTTAACCATAATAAATCAGTGTCTTAAAGAATAGAAACCAATGAAACGACGCAATTTTTTACATTCAGTAGGTTACGGAGTATCGGGTTTGGGAATTTCAACTATTTTTCCTTTAAATGCTTATGTTGAAAAAACAGATCAAAATAATTTTTATGGTAAGATAACCAGGTTTGGTGATGGACGCGACTGGTTTTTTGAAAAGAGGTTTGGCATGTTCATTCACTGGGGATTATATTCTATACCCGGGTGGCATGAACAACATCAGTACCGTGGAAGGGTACCGAGAAGCGAATACATTAAGCTCATTGATAAGTGGAACCCGGTTAGGTTCGACCCTGACAGGTGGCTTGATCTGATGGAAGAAGCAGGCATGAAATACCTGACCGTTACCACTAAACATATTGATGGGTTTTGTCTTTGGGATACTAAACAGACTTCCTTTAACACTATGAACTCTCCTTACGGGCGTGATATTTTAAGAATGTTATCAGATGCCTGCCACAGAAGAAATGTTCCACTATGCCTCTATTATTCCAACGTGGATAATAATCATCCGAACTATCCAAATAAAGGACGCGCCCATGAGATACCACTACAACCGGGTGATTCCCCCAACCTTAGCAAATACATCGATTACATGAGAGCTCAGGTGACAGAATTGTGTACAAACTATGGTGAGATACATGGTTTTTGGTGGGATGCCATCCGTTGGCGGGAGGATGTTGAAAAGGACCCGGGCCTTAACCGGTTGATAAGGAAATTACAACCAAATGCCGTGATTAATGACAGAGGATTCGATGAAGGGGATTTTGGAACTCCTGAACGTGATTACAGACCGGATGATACCATAACTTTTAATAAGCCCACCGAAGCTTGTCAGTCAGTTGGGCGGGAAAGCTGGGGCTATCGCATCAAGGAAGATTATTACACTGATCGGCACCTGATGCGGAGTATTGACCGCTACCTCACACGTGATGCTAATTATTTGCTAAATGTCGGGCCTGCGGCTGACGGTACAATAAACCGGGAAAGCTCAGATATACTGAAACGAATAGGTAAGTGGTATAAAACTGTTAATGAATCACTTGAAGATGTTTTACCTGCTTCGTTTCTTACATCCAACCGTGATGTGACGCTTACACGGCGTGACAGAACCCTTTATGTACATCTGAACAGGGAACTTGCTGTAAGTGCTGTAAAATTAAAACCTGTTAATGTAGCTCCCAGGAGTGCCATATTACTGAACGATGGCCGGAAAGTTGACTTTACAGTAAGGTTCAGTCCTTCAGACCATAATGACCCTGAACAAAAAGCCTTTCTTAACCTTATAAATATTCCCGCTAATGAATTATGTAACACGGTTCCTGTAATTAAAATGGAGTTTGATTGTCCGTTAGATGATCTGGTTCAGCCTTATTCATCACAAGATGGGGTATTAGAGTGAATTAATTTGAAAGTGTTATGATGGATCACAGAGAGCGTTTTTTTGCAACTATTAATTATCAACCAGTTGACAGGCCTGCATCATGGTTGGGATTACCTGTTCCTTCAGCTGAACCGGGCTTAATGAATTTTTTCGGTGTAAATAGCATTGATCAGCTTCGTATAATTATAGATGATGATATTTATCCTGTTGATGTCCCGTATAATTATCCTCCATCAAACCATATTGCATGTGCATTCAGGTTTGCCAAAATCAATCATTTGGATAAACCCGATGAGCGTACCCTCACTGCACCGGGATTTTTTGAAGATTACAATGATCCGGCAGATATTAATAAATTTCCCTGGCCTGATCCTTCATTGTACCTTGACAGGGAAGAGGCAGCAGAGAGAGTTTCTGCCGCACCCGGTGACCGGATCAAAATGGGAATACTGTGGAGCGCCCATTTTCAGGATGCCTGCTCAGCATTTGGTATGGAACATGCATTAGTTATGATGTATTTAAATCCGGATATGTTCAGGGCAGTTATTGATCGCATTACGGATTTCTATCTCAAAGCCAACGAAATCTTTTATGAATCAACAAAAGGAAAGCTTGATGCAATTTTAATTGGTAATGATTTTGGCAGTCAGACAGGTTTAATGGTTGACCCTGACATCCTCCGGGAATATGTTTTTCCCGGAACAAAAAAGCTGACAGAGCAGGCAAAGAGTTACGGCCTTACCGTTATGCACCATTCATGTGGTTCTGTTTTTCCGGTCATTGAGGATTTGATTAATACAGGAGCAGATATCATTCACCCTATACAGGCTCTGGCCACGGATATGGATGCCCACAATCTGAAAAAGCATTTTACAGGCAAAGTTGCGTTTTGTGGCGGCATTGATGCACAAAACCTTTTGGTCAATGGCAAACCTGATGAGGTTGAAAAAAAAGTTTTTGAGCTAAAAGAGCTTTTCCCGACAGGATTAATTCTTTCACCCAGTCATGAAGCCGTGTTACCGGATATCCCGCCTTCAAATATTCATGCGATATTTAACTCATTAAAAAGATAAACGGAAGTAATCTGGGAGAACAGCAAATGTTAAAATAAACTTGCTTTCAGCATATATTATGCACTAAAATATTGTAGCTCTAATGGTGGCAGGTCGATTTTAGCCTCTAAGCACATTCATATTTTCACCAGTTTCCGGGCATTGCCTGAAAAGATTTTCTCTTTGTCAGAATCAGAAATTGGCAAACTATTTATAATCTCGATGGCAAACTTCATTTGCATGTGACCCTGCAGGGGACAGTCAGTGCCGTATACTATATGGTCAGGCCCGATCAGTCCGACCATCTTTTCCATCACCCCCGGATATACATACATCAAAAAATGTGCAGTATCTACATATATGTTATCACATCCATACCGGTTTACTGTTTCCATGCCCTGATAGTTTGGAAAATACGGATAGAGGCCATTCTGGAATATTCCTGCCATATGGGCCATCACAATTTTTGTGTCAGGATGCCTGGATGCAAACTTTGCAACATCTCCGGCATCAGAAAATCCTGTGCCCGGCATACATGATACATGAAACAGCATCAGTTCAGTCTTCTCCGCAACTTTATCCAGAAATTTTTGTGCCATCATTGACGATAAATTGTAGCCGTGATAATCAGGATGAACCTTAACCCCGATAAACTTCGACTTTTCCAGATACTTTAATTCATCAATGCTTTCGGGAAATACAGGATTAACAGTGACATAACCCAAAAGCTTTTCTGTCCTTTCCAAAGCCTCTGCCAGTTCCCTGTTGCCTTCCTGTACATCATACATTATTGACCTTGAGGATGTCACACACAGGTAATCAACACCTGCCTTTGTCAGATGATCTTCCAGTTTCTTTTCGTCTGCCTGCCAAAAGGGTGCAAAGTTTATATTGCCTAAATGGCCGTGAATATCTATTATCATATTATATTTATTTGACGTTTATAACCTGATAGTTCCTCTGCCTTACCAGCGGTAATTATTACCCCGTCTTCCCAGCGGAAACCCATTGAACTGTTTGCAAGAAATACATCAACCATAAATACCATGCCCTGCTCAAGGATAAATTCGGAACTTGTTTCAACAAAGGGGTATTCACACTCCATCTGTCCGCACCCGTGTGCAGGGCCGTACAGAATGGTGTCGCCATAACCTTTTTCCGTAATAAATGAATGAACTTTACGGGCAACTTCACTGGCTTTCATACCACTTCGCATAAGGTCTATTGTCATGTTCTCTGCATCCAGGCCAACCTGCATGAATTTTCTGATCTCACCGGGACAACTCCCAAGCACGACAGGCCTGCCTATGCTTGCACTGTAACCAGATACTTTTGCTCCAACGCTGAAGTGAATTATCTCACCCTTTTGAACTTTACGGTGTGTGGGACGGCTTATTGCCTGTGTTGAGTTAGGCCCGCTGCAGCACCATACAGGATATCCTGTAGATTCAGCTCCGCCGGCCAGCATGGCCCCGGTTGCTATCCCGACAAGCTGCACTTCGGTCATGCCCGGCCTTATCTCATTCAAAACAGCCTCAAACCCAAGCTCCGATATCCTTGCAGCCTCCCTCAGGCAGTCAAGCTCTGATTCGCTTTTCTTGATTGTAACTTCTCTTACTAATCCATCGGCTTCTGCAATATTATTCTCCCCTGTTACCGAGGCAATATTCTTATAAATGGAGTGGGGGAACATATGCCATCCTGATATACCTAACCGTTTTATCCCCGATTCATTTAAAAGTTCATTCCAGTCCATCAGAGTTGTACCGGGATAATCAGGATTTGATGATTCCCTGAAATCTTTCATTTTGATTATGTCATCTATTTTTGACCTGCTCCTGGCATAGGTCATGCTTTCCGGCCCTATAAGAAGAATTGGCTTCCCCTCTTTGGGGACCAATACTGCTGCTGTCTCAAAGCTTGGCCAGTAATCCGAAAAATATCTTACCCCTGCAGGTTCACTTTCCGTGGAAAAGACTAAAACGCCATCCAGGTCAGTATTGGAAATAATAGCCTGTAACCGTTTAACTCTTTCTGAAAACTCCTCCTTTGAAATAACAAATTGCTTCATAACTAAATTTTATATTATTTCACTGTACCTACAATACCTGTACCCAGAATTAATATCATTAATCCAAAAATCATTATCATTATTGTTTTCCTCTGAACATTTTTCCATTCTTTCGTCAATAAACCAAGAAAATTTGCCCATATTATACCAACAGAATTAAAAATTGCCCAACCAACTGATAATCCTAAATCTCCCATATTTGAAACTGCCATACCATAACATGCAATAGTAACAACCCAAAGAAATCCCATGATTATTGCATAAAGATGATTCTTCTTAGCTTCCCTTATTTTATACAATTGCCATGAATTATTATTTGTCAAAAGCCAGATGGTATATAAAGCATTAACAACAAATCCACCAAAAAGCGCGATTATCCAAATTGCGTTAGATGCCATTGTCACATTAACACCCATGCCTTTTGCTGTATTAACTATTCTGCTGCCATAAATAAATGCAATTTGTAACATGGGACTCATCAGACCGGCACCAATACATAAAACAACACCTTTCAAAGCATCTTTTTTGGTGGACTTCAAGCTTGCTGCACTTTTATTGTATTTGGAAATTTCTTTTTCCCTTAGAAATGCTGAATATCCATTAATAATAACACCAATAATGATAACAGCAACACCAATAATGACTGCAACAATGCTACCGGGTTTATATGAAGTATCTGTTACTTTTAAAAATAACGGCAAAAGAGAGCCAATTGCAATAGTCATTCCAATATTAATGGAAAAGGCCAGACCTATCCCTATATAGCGAATGCCCAAACCAAAACATATCGAACCAATCCCCCACAAAAATCCAAAAATAAACACGAAAAAAAGATTATCAATACCTGTTTCGCGAAAAATGCCAAAAAGATTGGGAATGGCAATAACCCCCAATAATAAAGGGAATATGACAAACCCCCATAAAGCGAATACACTCCAGATATTCTCCCACTTCCACCTGGTTGCATATTTCATTGGAAGGGCAAATGAGCCATTGCACATCCCTGAAAAAACAGACAATAATATCCATTTCATAATTGTAATATAAAAAAATTAAATTGTTATTAATGACCTGACTTCAAATAATTAACTAATACTCCTATGCAAAAACCTCCCTGGGATTATTTGTAATTATTTGATCATTTATTTCATTTTTCATTCCTTCGCTTTCCATCAACGGGATAATGTTCTTTACTATATGTGTATATCCCCAACCTCCAAAGCAGCAAAGCATCGTTTTCAAACAAATGTCATTTGATATAAGAATGCGTTTAGTATGCCCTTGTTTAACTAACCGGTTAATAATTCGAACCCTCTCAATATCGCGAATGAATATACCTCCGGCAAATCCTCTTTCGTCGGGTGGAATTACAAACTCTTTCCCAAAATTGTCAAATTCAACAAAGACCCCTTTGTTCAGCAATGCCTCAATATAACTATAGTCAGGCTCTACATCAACATGACATAGGATTATCTTACCCGGGTCTGTACCTCTTTCAATAAGTAGATCAACAGCTTCAAGACCAGCATGACCCCATGGGTACGTATGAATATAGACAGGGGCATTTAACCTCTTAAAAGCTAGTGCCACTGCAAAAAGATTTTTTCTCTCCTGCGGAAGTATATCTTTGCTTGTACCTATCTCGCCAATGATCCCTGCCCTTATTCCTGTATTGTCAATACCTTCTTCAAAATCCTTAATAATAATTTCGGCAATATCTTCTTCTGTCCAGCTTTTCATCTCCGCAGGATGAGTATCCTGAGTGTAATATCCAGATCCTGCAATAATATTCACTCCTGTGCGTAGAGATAACTCTTTTAACTTTTCAACCTGACGATGAATCCCTATGGAAGTACAGTCAACAATAGTATTTCCCCCTGCCTGTTTGAATAGCATTGTTTCACTGACTGCTGTCTCCATGTCATCTAAAAGTAAATTGTCCTTTACCGCATAAGGATTAAGACGCAGTCTGCCCAGATTATTAATATTAACCTTTTGCTTACTTATTATTTGCTTTTCATAATCAGAAAACTCTGTAAACTGATTCTGTAAATCAATAAACATGTGTTCATGAGGAAGAGTAAGTCCCATATCCTCAATTTCTATAACCCCCGTTACCGTCTGAACTGACATAACTATTTTTTTTATTAATATATTGTGGATTATATAATAAGTTATATGTGCGCAACTTTTATGATCTATATTTTAATACAAATAAATCCCATAGCCTCAGCAAAAGTCTCAATTTCAGAACTGTAATCACCCACTCCAAGAGCAATATGATGGCTTGGCCCCTGCTGACACCACATATTCATGAACTCGTCAAGTGGCTTATTTACCCGTACGCGACAGTTGGGATTACCTATCGAGAGAATATCCCCCGAAATTGCCTCACCTACAGAATAAATCAACTTAAAGGTATCTCCCGAATTAAACTGGGTCAGGTTCATTAATGTAACCGGCCCTTTCCTGATTTCAAAATCAATGCCCAGACCAAAACCTGATTTACCGTGGTGAATAGCCAAATGCTGCAAACGTGCTTTACCTTCCGCTACATTTATATTACTTGGCCCGTCATGCCCCATCATGAAAAATCCTTCATCAAAATCCATGGAAAAAAACTCAACAAACATCGCATCTGTGCCGAGCAAATCAAATATTTTCAACCCCATGGCGCTCTTTACATCTCCTTCTGTAACACCGGGACAACCCAGGGCAGATAAACGTGAAACTGCAATATTCGACTGGGACCTTAACTGTGTTATCAAATCTTTCTCCCCCCACCAGTAATAACCAAATGCATCAATATCGTGCCTCTTGCGTATAACCTCGTCATATGCTATGGCAATCCTGGCTGATTCCTTCATGTGCTCATTGGTAACTGTCGAGTCAACATCATACAAGTCACGAATCTCCACGTACATCTCCTCTAACTGCCTGTCAGTTACCCTGTAATATGCCTCCTCAATCTCCTCAACCTCCGGACGTACCAACAGCTTCCCTGTAGCCCTGATTAACCGGTGCTCATCTATGGGCATATCTGACATGTGTGTATAGGTCTCTCCTATCAAACCAATATTGATACTGCGAAACATACGGGCTGCTGCTGCCCCTGTACAATCTGACCTGATATCTGACCATAACCTGCCGGACCCAAAATGCCCTGTCAATACCTTAAACATCCTGCCAAGATTAACCAATGCCCCTGATATCTCAGGAACACAACAAACCCCCTCGTGGTGAAGATACATCGTTGTGTCAGCCTTCGTATAATCATAGGAACTGTCCTCGTGGGCATTTAAAATGCGGATCGGTACATTTAAATTATGAACCGCCGGTACCATGTTCATACTGGGTGTATATCCTACCGGAAATATAAATATTATATCTATCCCTTCATTTAAAAAATACTTATTGGCCTTTTGGGCCTTTTCCATAGTATCTACCAATTCCACTGTCCTGACTTCCCCGATCTGCTCAAAATTCTTAAGCGCCTTACCAAACATCCTCTCCCCCATACTCTTTAACTCCGGAAACTGATCCCAATAATAAGAATGGCCAACCGGTAAAAGCCCTATCTTGCATACAGGCTTTAAATCTCTTTTGTGTAGTGTATTCATAAAATTTATTGAATTATTTTTTAACCGTTAAATTATTTTCATTCATTCAAAATACCCCATACACCCGTAGTAAGCCATATTGTCCTGTGTCGTGTCAAGCCTCCCGAACTGGGCAATAATATTGACATCTGACCGGACCCGGATGGAATACTGTCGCAGTGGCGGGATCTCCAATCCTCCAATCTCATCAGGGTGGTCAAGCCTTATACATAAAATCCGCTCAGCACCAACATCAACAGTTATCCCCTTTACCGGCGGCTTGTCTTCAAAATAAATATCCAGGTAAACATTTGCATCAACCTCATTAGTGTTCAGCAGCATCAGAGCTTCGTGAGCTTCCATCTCACCATTACTAACTTTCTTTGGAAGGTAACCATCCGGAAAATACCAGACCTTGGCCCCCCCTTTAAAACTTTTTGTTTCCATAACAATTACATTTTTTATTTCTTAACTGTTAAATACCCTTTGCACATAACTCACGAATATAAGGGGTAAGGGAGACAGGCCCGCTATCGGTTATAACAAAACCCTCTTCAATCCTGTTACTGCCCCCGGGATGTCCAAACAGGCTTATGTCAGAATTCACGCACATTCCGCTTTTAAACTTATAACTGCTCGAAGAATCAGGATAAGGTGATTCCGCTTCCGCCAATCCAATGCCGTGCATCGGAGGATATATGTCATAGGCACTGGCTCCATGCTTTCGGAATACCTCCCTGACAGCCCTTACCATCTCTCCTGAAGTTACACCTCCCGATAAATAACCCTGCTGAACGTTTGCCGCCTCAAAAAGTATCTCCAGCATTCGTTTCTGATCGTCTTTCATCCTCCCGCATACAAAAGGATATTCCACCGTCGTGGTATAACCCTCATACTGGATCGCCAAAGCTGCCATTATCATGTCCCCGTCACCTATTATCTTGCCGGTCGGCCTGCCAACTATCGTGTCAGCCCTGCGACCGCTGCCAAATACATCAAAGGTTATCGCCTCTGCACCCTGAACCCTGGCTTCCCCTTCCGCCTGACCGGCTACCATAAGCTCTGTCCTGCCCG
The DNA here is from genome assembly GCA_964495655.1 of uncultured Prolixibacteraceae bacterium. Taxonomy (GTDB): domain Bacteria; phylum Bacteroidota; class Bacteroidia; order Bacteroidales; family Prolixibacteraceae; genus JAAYJR01. The sequence continues at coordinate 11,472 of CAZBWK010000100.1, forward strand.
GCTCACATACTTCCATTAATTTCTTATATGCCTCACAGGCTATCCTGCCTGATTCCTTTAAACATGATATCTCCATCTCAGATTTGATAACCCTTAAATTAATAAGTATATCATCACTGTTTATAACTTCTAAACCGGAAACAGAATTTAAAATACGATCGTAAATCGGCCCGGGGATATCCCAAAATCCCGTTATCCCTAATTTCCTGCCACCTCCCAGTATCTCTTCTATTATCTCATGAAACGAGGAAAATTTTGCCATAGGATAATCAATCTCCTCAGGTACTGTAACACATGCAAACTCCTTTACATTGCGGATATCTCCCCATACGCACATCTCCCTGGCATAAGTCTCACCCTCTGCTGCACATGCCAGTACCGGCTCCCCCCTCTTTGGTATAAAACATGCATTACGCTCAAAAATAGGCCAGCTGTTGGATACATAACGCAAATTCTCCTTGCGGTACTCATCCCCGTAAACCATAAGCCCGTCAAGGCCCCTTTCTTTTAAAACCTCCTGGATCCTTGAAATCCTCTCCCGGAATTCATCCTTTGTAATTTTTATCATAGCTATTATTTTTAATTGATAAATTTTATTCACCTTACCGCAACATCCCATATCCTGGACAGCCCCGAACTGCCTGCCGGCCCCGCAACCTCAAGGATTACTATATTCTTGCCGGCCTGGCCATCGATACGTGGTATCATATCTTTTGGAAACTGAAAAACCTTAAAACCGCGATCCTCCTGCCCGTTTACTTTTGTAAACAGAATAAATCCAATTGTAATTGTAAATATAATGTTAAGCCTCACTGATAAGTTCATAGCAAGTAATTTAAAACAGTATTATAAAGGTGGAGAAAATAAGAATAAGTATACCTGTAAAAAGTACCCGCAGTGTCCTTGTACCAACCCCTTCCCACTCCTTTAAAAAAAAACCCCAAATATTGCTGGCAGAAATCTCCCCGGCCATAAGTATGCTCCATCCAAAGACAGATACCCCTGCAGGCAACTGCCCCAGCCCCATACCGTAAAACTGAAACTCCAGAAACCACAGAAAACCCGCTGCAAAACAGAAAAAAACATTCCGCAGAAATACTCTTCTCTCTACATTCCGATAGTCTTTTATAGTCCCGTTCTTAATGTTCAGATACAAACAATAAATAAAGGTGGTGACAAACCCACCCATCAAAATATAGATCAAAACTATGCTGTTGGCATACAGAGGATGGGTGCCATGCTGCCTGGCAACCTCAGCCATTGGCTTACCGGCTTCAAATCCGTAATTCATCGAGGCGCTCATCACACCTGCAAAAACTGCTATCAATATGCCCTTGCGAAGGGCAAACTCCGCCACGGCCTTATTACGCTCAGCTCTGCTTAACTGCTGCTCCTTCAGATAACCGGCATAACCTACAACCGATATACCTGTTAAACACACTATTACACCTATAACCGTTAAAATACCGGAACTGGTCGAAAACAGATTATTCCCTGCCACCAGGGGGGGTATCAGTGTCCCGAAAGCAGCAGTAAAGCCCAGTGTGGTGCTCATGCCCAAACCAATGCCAAGGTATCTTATGCCCAGCCCAAAGGTAAAACCACCGATGCCCCATATGGCACCAAACAGTATTATTAACCATTTTACACGGTCTGGGGTCGATGATATGATACCGGGTATCTCACCCCAGGGAACCGTTATCAGAGCAAAAAACCAGGGTGCAAAAATATAGGCCATAAATGCATGGACAAGCCAAAAAGATTCCCATGACCAGCTCTGTACCTTCTTAAACGGAGTATAAAAACTTGCTGCGGCTATACCCCCCATCAGTATTAAACCTATGCCCAAAAGCGTATCCATAAAATTAAAGGTTATAATTCCAGGTCAATCTATTTTATAAAAAATAAAAACCCGTGCTCCAATAAAAAATTTTCAAAGTAACTTAAATACAATATACTCTTAAGGTCATACCACTGACCAATTAATGCCCTCAATAAGGTATCTTATAAATTATTCCGGTTTATCATAAATGGCTTCAATATCATAATCCGATCCCGGATCAACTGTAAATATCAAATATGCAAAACCCCTTACATTGCGTGTAATTAATGGCTGCATATCCCCGTTACAGGTTATCCGGGATACTGCCTTGCCATTGTAACGGTAAGGGACCATGCAGGTCAGGCCGTGCGTATGGCTTAAAGCAGAGTGTATCCTGAAGCTTAACCTGTTACCGGCCCATCCGATATCCTTAAATTCCGCTTCATCCTTCATCTCGATAAAATCCAACAGCTTGACTGCTGTCCAGACCGGTATACCATGGTCACCGGCATAAGAAAGCATACGCATTAAAGGTTCCCTGGAAAAAAAGTATTCATCATTATGGGCTTTTATACTGATGCAGGAATATACCCCATCGCCCAGGCTCCTGTCCAAAAGCCCCTTAAAACAGTTGAAAAAACCATCCCTGTCATCCATCTCCATATAGGCCTGGTCGTAAACATTGTTAAAATGCTGGTATATATCCAATACCCTGCCCCTGCAATCTGCAAACTTCATAACAAGCCCGCTGCCCGAAAAATTACCCTGGTTATAACCTACAGGGCCCCCAAGAAAATTACCCTGCACAGAATTATTGTCATAATGCGCATAGGATATATTCATCTTTATACCTGCTGCTGATTCCAATTTTGCCTGGGCACCAAAATCCGGGCTCCCGGTGCTATCCCTTCCGCACCAGACAAACCAGTGGTTCGCATTGGTGCGCACCGGTAACCCGTATTTGTCAAGTATCTCGTACCTCTTCCTGGAAAGTGCGCTCTTCATATGGTACCACCCCGGTGAAGATGCTATATTTGTGGCATCAGGGTGCCCCGCTATCTCATGGCCCCTGCCTGCCCATCGCTCTGCCCAGTCAGCTGACACTTTGCCGGTCTCCAGTATATACAGGGACATGCGGGCACCCATCGAATCAATGTCGCGGAACTGGCCCTCAAAATTATCCTCACCCATATACTCCCCGTCATTGGTCAGGGTGACAATGCTTTTTAAGGTGTCAGGAAAATACCAAAACCGCGGCAGGGGCATGAAATAAGCGCTCATATATTCAATACAGCGCGCTAACAGGTGCATCTGCTCATCTGCCTGG
>CAZBWK010000101.1:0-14505 GCA_964495655.1 uncultured Prolixibacteraceae bacterium
CCAACCCTGTAACCGTCAACAAAATCATTATCAGGATCATTTTTAGAAGCAATAATATAAATTTCATTGCCAGGTGTAGTAACAATACCAACGCCGACACAATAATCTCCGTCAAAGACAGCAACTTCATCACCCACCCCGAGATTTTCGCCGTCGATAGTTGTTGATAAGATATTAATATTCATATGGTCGAATCCGTTTCCTGACCATACCTTCGTGTAATGTGTCTGGCCAAACGCCAAACTAAAATTGCATGCTATAGTCAGCATTAAAAGAGTTATCCGATTCATAGTTTTTTATTTTATGATTAATTTTTTTACAAATACTTCATCTTGTGTTATCATTTTACAGAAATATATACCTGATGCTGTACTCCTGCTTCTCATTTTCACAGGTATATTCCATTCTGCCGTATAGCTTCCCGGTTTATAATTCCCGCTGGCCAGGGTAAGCAGTTTTTTCCCTGATGCTGTAAAAATAGCTATCTCCACTTTTGTGTCTTTCCCTATTGAGAAAGGAATAGTTGCCCTGTTGCCGGCCGGATTGGGGTATACATCACCCAGTTCTGTCTGCTGTTGCAACTCCATTCCTGAGGTTGCTGCCAGTTCAATCTCCAGCGTAATCATTGCAGTTCCCAAAGGCTCAAAAAGATCATTACCGCCGGGGTGGAATTGAACATCACTGATCAGCAATTCTCTGTTTTCCGAAGGCTTCCATACCTTAAAAATAAGTCTGTTTCCTTTGTCGAACCCATCTTTTTCCTTCGTTGTGGGATCATTCACCGAAGCCACCAGAGAATAAAACCCTTCTTCCGGATATGTTATAACTCCCGACCCGACACAAACAGTGCCATCGAAGATACCGATCTCGTCACCGGCCATTAATCTTTCATGTCCTCCGCATATATAAATATTCATATGATCCAGACCGTTACCTTCCCATGCAGGTTTGTAATGAGCGCCTTTACTGCATATTGTTCCTGTTCTGAACACCCTTGCCGTTTTTGTTGTTGACGGCCGGGGAATTGTTAATTGCACGTTTTGGGTAACCTTAACATTATAACCTTTCCCTGGATCAAGATCACCAATATTATTGATCCATGCTGATGTCACAGGGTGTGGTTCTATCGCTGCCCCTGTCTCATCCTGGACTTTCAAGAGTAACCCTGAGTCCATAATTTCCGAAAGCACTCCGGATGCATCCTGTGGATAAGCAACAGGATAACTTATTACGTTCCATCCGGCTGTCAGTCCGATAGTTACAGGACTTGTAACAGGCATGCCTGTTACCTGAAGCACTGCCGGGTCATTGGTTTTTATTTTGTATCCTTCGGTAATTCCCCAGTTTCCGATGTTATTGATCCAGTTGGATGTCACCGGATGACTGTCTATTGGCATCCCTCTCTCGTCCTGTACCTTAACAAGCAGTCCATCGTCAATGAGAGGCTGGACAACATTCAACATGTCGGTATTTTCCGGTTGCACATAAAGCGAGAAAATATTCCAGCCCCGGCTAAGTTGTATCTCCTGCAAAACAGTGCTGTTTGCGTCAAGATAGACCCATGAAGTGCCTCCCGGTTCAAAAATCCCGTTAAAGCCTTCGAAATAAGTAGCTTCAACCATGGATATCTCTTTTTCTGCACTGGCATCCCATATCCTGAAAGAAGCAGTATTTCCCGGTTTGAATCCATCAACCTCTGATGTTGTGGGGTCATTCATTGACACGATGATATTAAGTTCATTAGTACTGTTAAGTACTTCTCTTAGCACTCCCGCCCCTACACAAACCTCGTCATCGAATATAGCAATCTCGTCTCCCGGTTGCAGGTCATTGTTATCCAGCCGGGCTGTCAGTGCATAGAAATTCATTTGAGAGAAACCGTTACCGTCCCATACAGGAGTGAAGTGTTGAGGACCGGTGATTGTATCGAACAATGCCGTGACAGACATATTACCCTCGACGGTAAGGGATGTATTCTCCAGACCTGGATTATCAACATCGCCTGTCCATCCTTTAAACATAAAACCCGCTGATGGTAAAGCTGTCAGGTCAACCACCGTGCCTTCAGTGAATATATGTGTTCCTGACCCAGGCACTGTTATCCCTCCCTCTTCGGGGCTCACCACTATTGTAAGGTCGTAATTAAGGAGTACATGATAAACGGTAATTGAAAAATTACAGAAGTTTTCGCATCCTGTTTGGCTGTCCGTTGCCGTATAAATTATCTCATAAGTTGCCGGTCCGGCTGCAGGATTAACAGACACTATGTCGGCCGGTTCACCTTGTTGCATTACTGTAAACACCCCGTTTCCGGGTGATACACCCTGCAGATCTTTCAGGGTCAGTACTCCGGAGGTGTCCGGCACAGTAAGGTCGTCGGGACAGGTAACTTCAGGAACAGGGTTAACAATAATGGTAACATCATTGTCAGCCGTGTTCTCACCATCATTGACATTGACAGTATAAACTGTTGTCACTGCCGGTGCCGCCTGAGGATTAGCTTCTGTTGAAGTAAATCCTTCGGGGTCTGACGACCAGCTGTAAGTATATTCTCCCGTGCCCCCTGCAGCATTGGACGACAGTTGTACTGTGCTGCTGTTGCAGACAGTATCTGAGCTTGCTGCCGGGCTCACCGTCAGTGACGGATTAGCCACTGAAATTGTCACCTGGCTGGCTGCTGTACAACCATTGCCGTCGGTGACGGTAAGTGTGAAGACTGTTGTTGATAGTAATTCAACAGTTGACGGATTGATTACAGAATGATCATCCAGAAGCTCTGCCGGCTCCCAGGCATATGTCAGGTCTCCGCTACCCGTTGCTGTAGCATCACTGAGTATGGCACTACCGCCATAATCTATCAACTTGTCTTGTCCTGCACTCACTAAAGGAGGTTCATGCACCACGATAGTGAAAATGCATGAGTCAGAGCATCCTGTGGTGACATCTGTAACAGTATAGGTTATATCGAACTCTCCCGACTGAGAAGGATCCCAGCATGTGAGGACATTATTCTGATAATAGAAGACACCATTCTCAGTAAATGTAACGTCATCACTCCCTGTGCAGAACGGCCCATATTGCGGACAGGTAACTGTGGGTAGTGGGTTGACAGTTACAGTCACTTCACCACTGGCAGTAGTTGCGCCGTCATTAACAGTGACAGTAAATATTGTTGTTTCCGTTGGTTCCACTATTGGGTTTGCCTCCGTGGAGGCAAATCCGGCAGGATCTGACGACCAGCTATAAGAATAATCACCTGATCCTCCTTCTGCATTAGCTGACAACTGCGATGACTCTCCCATGCATATGGATGACGGTGCTGCTACGGGACTGACTCTCATGCCGGTGCTTGCCTCCTCCTGCAGCATGAATGCTCCGAAAGCATATGTGCGTGGTGCGTCAGGATTTTGCGGTTGAGCGCGTACAGTGAAGGTGCCGTCACTGCCCGGATTAATATTCTCCCACCTTGCTACATAGCCATTGGTTGTGTTATTACCGGTACAGAAATAGATTGAATAACCATTATCATCATATACCTGCGTACCACTTGAGCTTGCATTATCAGCGGCATCCATGCCTGATATGGAATAACGTGTAGCCCTTTCGTTGTATGGCGGATCAGCGCTTTCTGTACCTGCCCTGTTGGCTGTAGCGACGAAGGTATAAGTCTTCGACGGATCCAGGTTGTTAAAAGTAATGTCAACATAGTAGTCGACCGGATCAGATGTAGCTGACATGATCACACCCTGCAGGTTAGCCTTTCCGTTAAATATCTCATAGGCGTCAGTACCGGCATCAGGCATCTGGCCCCCGTCGGTATAGTTGTAAGGCTCTCCCGCTGAGGTCACAGTCACCGTGATCCCGGTCTCCTCGCCACTGTCGAAATCCAGCAACATTCCATTAGAGCTATCGAGTGTGTGTTCTGTGGTGTTAGCCTGTGTGCTGGTTCCCGACATGTCGTTATAAGCAGTCCAGGGAGGTGTGACTGCTGCGTTACCTGTGACGGCAACCGATTTTGTTTGTGCCGGCATGCTAACATGACTGATCACTCCGGAGGAGGCCCCTTCTGTAGCACGCAGGAAACGCACATAGACTGTAGTACCGGCAATAGTTCCTTCCACGGGAACAAGGGTAATGGATGTTCCAAACCCCGATGAGGGAGAAGTGGAGATATGGAAATCAGATGGAGAAGTAATCACCAGGTTTTGTTCCAGGTTCATCGCCCTTACAGTGTAACTCGTCACATCTGAGCTGGTTGCCGGTTGTGAGTGAAATGCCGGCAGGCTGTTGACAGAAGTAATGATCACAGGGTCGGTCGTAGGTATAGAGTATGTAAGCGTCAGTTTAGGACGGTTAGTTATGGCAGATCCCTCGCCAGAGGTTATATCCATCCCGTTCGTTTCCGTTCCCGCATAGATGATAAATCCATTATTCGATTCAGGAAGGTCGATCCACTGCTGGATTACAGCTATGCCACTGCTGTTAAGGTTAACGTTATACGTTCCGGTAGCTGTTGGTGCAAAGCTGGCAAGCACATTATTCTCTTTGTCACCATTTCCTCCGGCACCTCCCGGCCATGCGTTAATTCCGTCATAAGTATTCCAGGTTGCACCGTCTCCAGTGGCAGAGCCATTGCCTGTGCCTTCTGTCCAGCTTTGGGTCATGGCATATAAGTCAAATCCCTCACTGCCTGAAGATATCTCATCCTCCACGTAAACAGTTATCGATGCCGATTCGAGAATGCTTCCGGCAGGAACAGAAGACAGGTTCCAACTAAGTAATGCAGAGACATCGTTATCACTGTTATAAGGATCATCGCTGTCGACCATCAGGGGAGATGAGGTGCCATAGTTATATGTTGGATTTTCCTGGTGAATATATGCATCTTTCATACCCGAATACCCATCAGAACCTTCCTGCAAACCGACTGTTACAAACAGGCCTGATGTACCGCTGATAGCTAAATTCCTCAGTGCTGCCCCGCTGCTTATATGTGTTATATTTCCTTCGAAACTGCCATCCTCCCCGGTCATACGCACATAGACGGCAGTGTTGTTGACAACTCCTCCGGACTGTGTTAAACTAAGCGTTTTACTGAAATTGATATCGTCAGTTGAAATTTCAAATCCATCAGGAGCAGTAATAAGAATCCTTTCTGACAGGTTCCTGCCTGATACTGAATATGACTTTGAGAAAGAAGGTGATCCTGTAAGAGTACTAAAAGACTCCAACATATTTACTGACGTGATAATCGCAGGGGCTGTAGAGAGTTCCATTATATAGGTATCTCTTATTGTTTCCAGGGTGCCGGCAGAGTTTAACGTAATATATTGAAAGGTAATACTTGCATCCGTTGCTTTCACCTTCATAGCTCCCGACTCAGAGCCGAAGTAATAAGCCTCGAGGCCGTCAAAGGAAGAGCTGCCGGTGCGTGTATCGCTTCCCGAAGCGCCAGCAGTTATATAGCGAAGTTCGCCTTCTCCTTTGAAAATACGTTCATAAATATGATTATGCCCTGTGATCACTATGTCAGCGCCCCATTCTTCAAACGGCCATTGTAAATTGATATCGCTTGAATGATAGGTGCCACTGGTATAAGGAGGACGGTGAAATACAACAATTTTCCATGGAGATGTTGAACCGGCCAATCCATTCTGGAGGAAGGATTTTTGCAATGCTTCGTCAGGCATCGGCTGGTTATCGTTCTGCCCGCTGTTAAGCATAAAGAAATGTACCGGTCCGTGTACAAAATCATAATATAGTTCTGACGCCCCTTCGGATGTTCCATCCGGGGGAATATAATTGAAATATGCCAGATAGTTCGTTGTAGGCGACATATGGTCGTGGTTCCCCGGTACCGGCCAGAAGTTGCCAGAGCTTATAAAGTCAGTGCGCCCTGCTGCCACAGCCTCCGGGCCGTAATATGCACCGACCACACCATCGTAGCATCCTGTATTGCATGTCGTTCCCTGGTTATTATCCCCTGCTGTTATGATAAACTCAGGATCCCAGGAGTTGACCATGTCGGCAATATTGGCGACAGTGGTATTATTGGAGTATCCGAAGTCAGTGACAACGGCAAATGTTGTTTCCTGCAGGGGAAGATCTTCAATCCTGATCTCAAAAGTGCAGAAGTTCTCACAACCTTCACCGTCAGTATAGGTGTATGCAACAATATGAGTACCGGCACCTGCTATTTCCGGATAGAACACTCCGTCAGTGATGCCGTTGCCGGTAAATGTACCTCCATCGGGAAGTGCTCCGGCAAGAGTGAGAGGTCCTTCATTAATAATTAACTCAATATCAGCAGGGCACTCCACCACGGGCAGCTCACTGACCATAATTGTGAATGTACAGAAGTTTTTACAACCTGTAACATCATCTGTTACAGTATAAAGGATATCGAAGACACCTGCCACTTCCGGGTCCCATCCGGTGATTACGTCGCCATCACTGGTGAACACTCCCTCTTCGGTGAATGTTACAGGGTCGTCATTAACACAGAAAGGGCCGTATGAGGGGCATTCAATGATCTCAGGCAGCTCATGTACCACGACAGTCACTTCTCCGGTATCTTTATTAAAGCCATCATCGACTATGACAGTATATATTGATGTCTCCGCAGGTGTGACCTCAGGGTTCTCTGCGACAGACACAAATCCTGCAGGAACAGACGACCAGCTGAATGTGTAGTTTCCTGAGCCGCCTTCAGCATTAGCAGAGAGCTGTGTGGTCTCACCGAGGCATATTGCAGGATCATCAGCTGTGGGGTTCGTTGACAGGAGGCCTCCCGTGACGGAGACAATAATATTATCGCTGGCAGAACAGCCATTATCATCAGTAACTGTCAGTGTGAAAGTGGTTTCTGATTCAGGAGACAGGACAACAGGGTTGAGCAGTGTCGCGTCATCAAGCATATCAGCCGGTTCCCAACTGAAGGAGAGTGGTTCTGCTCCGGATGCTGCAGCATCGCTGATCAGAATGTCAGTGCCAAAGGTTGTCTCTTTGTCAGCACCTGCAAAAACTGTTGGTAAGACATTTACTGTGACAGTCATATAATAAATCTCCTCCGGATCACTGACAGTGCAGCCGTTGCCATCTTCGACAGAGGTGACCTGCATCAGGTATTCTCCCGTCGCCAGCTCATCAGAAGAGAATAGTTGATATCCGTTTTCCACGCTTATGACAACATCACTTTTACTAAGTGCCGGGTCAGCTTCTTCGGTACCGTTGATAAATACCTCATAGCTTACCGAAAGAGGTAATATGCCTGCGTCCTCCTGAAAGCGAGTGAAAGCAATGTTAATATTTTCACCTTTACAGAATTCGCCGGCATATCCGGTTTCTATCTCTTCCCCGTTCACAGCAAAGAGAGGTGCAGGCAGTTTGTTGACAGTAACCTGAGTTTCTTCAGTAAGAACTACGTTACCACAGGTTTCGTCGGTTTGCTTAAGTCTGTATTTTGCTGATATTGAAGGAGGGTTGAATGTCAGTTCGTCAGCGGCATCAATATCTGTCCATTCACCATCATCGCCCGCCTCTGCGTTCCATAGCTGCCACTGATAAGTAAATGTTCCGCTTCCTCCCGCAGGCTCTCCGCCTACGAGTGCAACAGGTGCATCTCCGAAGCAGAGTGACTGGCTTTCGGAGACAGTTCCTGCTGCCGGCTCTTTAAGGACAGTGATGGTCACCGCGTTGGAAATTGCAGGTGTACTATCCTCTTTTTTCAGCATAAGCCGGAACCAGGTGTCAGCAATGAGTTTTTCTGTATGGTTCCAGGTATCACTGACAGCTCCATGGATGTCAGACCAGGATGAATTATCGGGAGATATCTGCCACTGGTATGTATAGTTTTCAGCGCTTCCTTCGGTAACAGAAGAAGTAAGCTCATCCGGTATTGAATTATAACAAATAGTCTGATCGCTGCTTGTCACGACAGTCACCTCCGGTTCAGGGAGGCAATAAGAGATGTTAAGGGTTGCACCGGGATGATCAGTGTTTTCTTTTGATGCCACGATCCAGTAATCCTGTTCAGATCCCCCTGAATAGTTCTGGAGAGTAACGCCGAAATTTATTTCCGGGCTTTCAATCCAGTCCTGAATAACTTCAACGCCTGCACTGTTCAGGGGTATAGTCACCATTCCTTCGGTTTCGAACTCCACTGCTGATGCATTCCAGAGGTTTATGTCATTACGGTCGGCTGTCACATCTGCTGCACCACCGGTGCTCCAGTTGTTAACACCGTCATATGAGTCCCATGTTGCTGTTGTTTCATTCCACTCCCTGAGCAGGCTATAGAGGTTGAATACTATTTCAGAACCATCAGTAACATAAAACGATATACTTGCATCATTGACCACTGCATCAGAGGGCACAGAAGAAAGGTTCCACCTGAATAGGCCTCCCTGGGGTGATGTTGTAAAGGGACTGATTGTAACTGTCGTTTCGGTACCGTAGTTAGTTGCAGCCTGTGATTTTCTCATTCTTGTGTCTGCACTGTTAGTCATTGAAACAGTATTACAGTATGAGATACTGAAGCTGGCAGTGACCGTTTTATCTCCATCCATTATGAGAGTCCATGTTCCGTTGCCCATGTCTGTCAGGCTACCTGCATCAGGGCCTGACCAGGAGCTGAACTGAAATCCGTTGTTAGCTTCCGGAGTGAGAGTAACAGTGGTACCATCATAATAGCTGCCTCCCTCAGGGCTCATTTGTACCGTTCCGTTGCCATCATCAGTAATTGTAAGGGTATAAATCAGGCTTACACTTCCTGAGACAGCTATATTTTTTGTTTCAGCGCCGGCACTTGTATGGCTTATCTCCCCGTTGTACCGGCCTGAAGCTTCAGACGATAGTCTGACATATACAGTAATGGGAGAGACAGTACCGGAATTGTAAGGCAATGACAGATTAGTGCTAAAAGATACATTATCATCTGAAATCTCAAAGCCTGCCGGTGCAGAAATTTCAATATCCCCTTCAAGGTTTAGTCCGCTAACGCTATATGTTTGAGCAACAGAGGGTATACCAGGTTGAGTTATAAAAGGCTCTAGTGATCCTGTCGTTTTGATCACCGGCCCTGCAGCTAACTCCTCCTGTAGCATAAAAACGCTGGGCCCGTATGCTCTGTTCTCTGATGTGCCTGGTTCAGCGCGAATAATGAAGCTGCCGTCTGACCCAGGCTCGATGCCTGTCCACCTGGCCACATAGCCATTAGTAGTGTTACTGCCTGTGCTGAACTGCACCGACTGCCCGCTGTTAACAGTTACGCCATCAGTGGCTGCATTTGTTGATGCATCAGCACCGGACAGAGTAAACTTTGTTATCCTGTCGTCATAGGTATCGTCATTACGGTTGGCTGTCGTTGCAAAGGTATATCTTTTCAGAGGGTTAAGTCCTGTAAATTCCAGTTCCACCCACCAGCCGGATGATTGTGATGAATATTGGATAAGTCCTTTACTGTGCACTATCCCATGAAATGTCTCGTATGCATCCGTTCCTTCGTCAGCTTCGTCGCCCGAATAATCGCCGCTGTCATCCTGGTAGTTGGTGTTATTTGAGGTTATAGCCACCCTTACTTCCGTTTCATTACCAGTTGCAAAATCCACCAATGCACCTTCACTCACACGGCTGCTTCCGCTAATAGAGAAAGATGTAATATTTTCAGATGGTTGCCCTGTCATAAGCACAAGATCGTTATAGGCGGTCCATGGTGGTGCTTTAGTGAAGTTAGCCGTAACCGTCTTCTCCCCGTCGATTGTGATGACTGCTGGATTCTGATTATTCTCCAGGCTGCCCGACCAATGGCTGAACAGGTATCCGTTTTCAGAGAGGGCTGATATTTCAACCTCAGTCCCTGAAGGATACCTTCCTCCTGCTGGATTGAGAGTTATGGTGCCGGCATCTTGTGGCGCTACGAAAACATCGAGGGTATAAAAGTTTACTATTGTGCCGTTCACTGGCATAAATTTTATTTCAGCGCCTGAGCTGGCATGTTCTATATTGCCGCTGTAGGTTCCTGTTGTTCCGCTTTTCATTCTCACATTCACTGTAGCAGTGCTAACTATTCCGTTCTCCGGCGTTAGTGTGAGGATATCCGCGAACGTCCCTCCGTCAGTTGACAATTCATATCCGGCAGGAGCTGTGATAGTTATGTTACCGATCAGGTTTATTCCTGACACCTGGTAAGACTTTGCATTTGATTCCTTTTCCGGTTCAGTAATAAAATCGTTGATGCTTCCGCTGACCAGGATAATTGGATCAGTTGGCAGCTGATAGCCGATTACCAGCTGTGGCGCTTTTGCTGATGAGCCATCAAAGGAATGAGCGTTCCGTGTACCCGAACCTTCAATGATAAAAGCCATGGCATTGCCGGCAGCCCATTCACTTTTGCTGATAACAGATGTTATTATTTCAGATAAGTCAGGTGTCTGATATACATTTTCTGCAGTCCATGTTCCCGGCGTCCAATTCGTCATTTGAGTAGTTTTATCTCGGCCGGAAATATTTGTTGAAGAAGATGTAAAGGATTCAGGGTTAACATCATCCTGACAGTATATTTGTAGTTGTGCGTCAGCAGAGCCTGCATCTTTTGCAGTGAATTCGATATAGGCATACTGTATAACAGCCCCTTTCGGCAGTTCCACATTCTGAAAGCGGACACCTACAGCCTGGTCATTCGATCCATCTCTTATCATCTCCAGGTCAGAGCTGGTCAGGTCCACAGATCCTGTGGACAGGCGTTCCTCTGCATCGTCAGAGCTTTGGCTCACCAGGATATTAACTGTTTGGGTTAACGATACTACACCGCTCACAGCGACAGCCTTGCTCACGCTTTCACCGCTGGCATGAATTATCTCTTCACCGGTAAAGGTCATTTCGCTGTCGCTGAACATACGCACATAAATAATAGTTGCCGTTACAGTTCCATCTGTCTGTTGCAGTGTTAAAACCGGAACTGACGTATCAGTAAACCATGTTTCACCGTCAGCAGAGATTTCAAAACCTTCCGGCGGGGTAATTAGGATATCCTCTTCGAGGTTATATCCTGCAACTGTATAGGTTTGTATTTCCGAGTAGTTTTCCGGGGAACTGTTGAAAGGAGGCAATTCATTCACGGAAGTATTAACAGACGGATTAGTACCTGTTTCCTCAGCAAGCATAAAAACACTGAAAGCATAAGCTTCTGTTTCGCTGTTCGCCTCGGCACGCACTTTAAAGGAGCCGTCATCACCTGTGTTTATACCCGACCATCTGGCCACATACCCTGTTATTGTGTTATATCCGGTATTAAAATATACCTCTTCGTTGTTATTTGCGCTCACTCCCGGGGTGCTGGTATTTGTTGCAGCTACAGCTCTGGAGATAGTAAATTTTGTCATCCGGGTATAAGAACTTCCACCTCTGTTGGCAGAAGTTGCAAAAGTATAACTCTTCGCCGGGTCAAGGCCTGATAAGATAAGCTCAACATACCATCCTGAAGATCCGTATTGGACGACGCCGGTCATATCAGCTTTACCATGAAAGGTATCATATGCATCGGTGCCGGCATCTGTTTCACTGCCACCATAGTCGCCGGTACGGACAGTAGGGGAGCCTCCGGAGGTGAATGAAGCAGTTATAGCCGTCTCAACACCAGTTGCAAAATTTTTTAAAGTTCCCGTTCCTGAGATACCCTCAATATTTGTGGTATTGCTTATATTATTTGTACCTGCACAATCGTTATAAGCTTCCCATGAATAACTCTGATTAGTTGTCTGTGAGGATAGCGCTCCTGAAAAGAACAATAATGATAAAAATAATACAAAGGAAAACATCAGTTTAGAAGTAAAATTCTTTTTCATCTGGATGTAGCGTTGTTAATTGTTTATAAATAAATTGATTACCTCCATACTATTTAACAAACTGTAAATATGAAAATTAACGACCCAATCTGATAATCGTCAGCACAATTGGCAAATACTAACTCCGTCAAAGATGAAGTATAATCAAGAATGGTCTTGTAAATAGCATGAATTCATCTTCCCTAAAATCAATATCAAAACTATGTTAAGAATGGCAAAAAAAAAATAAGTAATTTCCGCATTCATAAATTTATGTTACGTGCAATTACCTATTATTCATTATTATATCATTCTGTGGGGCACTGTTTCTAAGTCTTTCTCATTTAGGGAAAATTTATTTCTGAAGCAAATAAATAGCTTCGATGATATTAGTTGTGTTTGTTTTAAGCATTATGTTAGATCGATGTTTTTCGACAGTACGTGCCGAAATATGCATTTCGTAAGCTATCTGTTTAATAGGCAGGCCTTTGGCTGATAATTCCAATATTTCCCTCTCTCGTTTAGTCAGGACATCAACATCTGAGAGGTTAATTTTTTTTGCATCAAGCTTTTCCACTGTTTGTTCAGGAGATACATTTTGCCCGGGTATTACTTCTCCGATAAAGATATTATCTCCCAGATAATCATTATTAACCAAGTGTATATAGAATTTTAACGATGGATTTGAGCGTAAAGGAATTGATTTCATCAGGCAATAATTTTTCAATCCATTCATACATTTTTCTAAATCATATTTAGCTGTTTCATTTTTATCTAAGCTGAACAGTTCAGGTATTCCAGGTAGATTATCTGCCATTTCATTCAAACCGGTTAGTTGTGCAAATGCTCTATTTACCCTGATGATCTTCTCATCTTCAGATATAAATTTTGCAATTGGGGTGATTTCAAATACATATTTAAACTGGTCTGATCCTATAATAAAACTTTTTTTCCTTTTAAGTATTAGTTTTTCGATCTTATTGAGGACAGACAATTCATCGAAAGGATAGATAATAAAATTGTTAATTCCCATTTCCAACCCCATCAGTAAATCTTCTTTGCGGTATTTATCAAAAAACAGAAAAAAGGGGAGTCCTCTTTTAAGAAGTTTGGGCTGAAGTGTTTTAAATACTCTGAATCCGGTTATTCCGTCCACTTCATGGTTGCAGACAACCAGTAACGGAGAGGATTCTTTTACCTTTTGGATAGCTGTTTTAGTACATGCAGCCTGACAGACATCAAAACCTCTGTCCGTAAGTATATTACGCAAGGAGGCCATTTGATTATTTCTATCCGGCATGATCATTAAAATATGACATTTGGCGGTTTCAATATTAGTTGGCATATGATCAAAAAAATATATTCAAGTTAAAAACATCCCACTGGAATGTCCATACGTAATTTTACTTATTTTTTTATTTGTCTTAGGTGAAAAAATTTTCCAGTGAAAATTTCTGAACACTATTAAGACTAAAAAAAATGTAAAAAGTTAAACCAATCTGTTCAAATCTTTTGAAATTGACTGTCAATTAGGACAGCAATTTGCTGCCCATACAGATCAGTAATCTCAAGCCTGGTATTAACATCTTTCCCTTATATGAACAAGCCAGCGAATAGATCAGTGCCGTTCTTTCAGCTCCGGCATGGCTTCCGCAAAACAGGGAGTTCCTGCGGCTCAGGCTGATGTAGCGCTGCAGCCGATAAATGGCGTTGTTGTCTGGATTATAGTCATGTCGGAGGATATAGTTGCACAGCGCATCATATTCCACCAATGTATAGTTGACAACCATAGCGAGCGGGCTCTTTGGTAACGTTCCGGGATCGGATTGTATACTGAGCAGTTTCTTTTTAAGTTTTTCTAATCTCGTAGGAGCATATTGCTGCCGGTATTTTAGGATTTTATCCGGTTCCCAGTCTTCTTTTATCTCATGTTCTTTCCGGTAGAGACTATTGATTATATCCACAATCTCTTTGGCATCTTCATCCCCTTCGATATCCAGGAATTTACGCTTGCAGTGCTGGAAGCAGCTCAGCCGGATCACCTCAAGGTAAGTGTCTGTTTCTAAGATTTTATAACCCGCAAGCCCGTCTGATTGAATGGCCCCTTTGTAATGTTTCCCGATGTAGTTGGTCAATACCTCACGTGAACCGTTTTCATAAAAT
This sequence comes from uncultured Prolixibacteraceae bacterium, assembly GCA_964495655.1. GTDB lineage: Bacteria > Bacteroidota > Bacteroidia > Bacteroidales > Prolixibacteraceae > JAAYJR01. The sequence goes on from CAZBWK010000101.1 coordinate 13,986, forward strand.
ATTGTACCAGCTTCTTGCTGTTGCCCAGGGCTGCCCAGATATACCCCTTTCGGACACCTTTCCCCTGATAGTTTTTCTCTTTGGTCAGGATGGTATAATAACTTTCATCCATAGATATATAATCATTCTCCATGATTGTCTTTTTTAAACCTTATCCAGACGCTCCATCCTCCATGCCGATTTTTTGATCAGTTCGTGTGCGGTGGATTTGTTAATTTCAAAACCATGCTCAGCGAAGTATTTAACAATCCGTTCAACGGGCATAGAGTAAATGTGCCGGAGTTGTAGCATGCCGTCAATAAAGGACCCGTCATAGTTGGAATTGAGCAGCGGCGCCCTGGGAGCTTTACCGGAGTATATTTTTTTATCCGGCAGACAGTTATACTGCCGGAAGATCCGTTTGATAAATTTAGCAGGTATACACTCATAAAGGATAGAATCCACGTAACCTATTACCTTGGATTTTTTTCAATTTTGCCGGAATAGGTTATCCGGCATCGAAACAGACCTGAATTACATT
>CAZBWK010000102.1:0-14130 GCA_964495655.1 uncultured Prolixibacteraceae bacterium
TTTTGAATTAAATTAATTATTAACCGCCCCTCTGACTTTTCGGAGTGGGCTCAATATTAAAACACATAATTTTTCAGGCCTTGTAAATATTTACAAGGCCTGACTTAAATTAATGCGATAGTAGTTAATTCCTCATATATGTGGAATTTTTTTGATGCGATCAAATATTTGTAATATGGCATTTCAAATTTTTCTTTTGGCTTCAGGATTTTTTTTACTTATAAAAGGTTCTGACTGGCTGGTTGGGGGAGCCTCAGCGCTGGCCCAGAGATTCAATGTATCTGATTTGTCGATCGGTTTGACGATAGTCGCATTTGGTACTTCTGCACCGGAACTGGTGGTGAATACCTTTGCAGCGTATCATGGCCATCATGAAATTGTACTGGGCAATATTATCGGAAGCAATATATTCAATATTTATGTTATTCTCGGAATTGCAGGGTTAATTACTCCGCTTGTAATCCAATCAGGCACTGTTTCAAAAGAGATACCTTTTTCATTATTTGCGATTGTTTTGTTTTATATAATTTCAAACGATTTTAACTTTTCGCATTCCGGAATGATCTCGAGGTTTGACGGATTTATCTTATTGATTTTTTTTGGTTTATTTCTCTGTTATGTATATAAACAGATGAAGACCAATATAGTCAGAAAGGAAACAGATCAGATCCATTTCAGTTTATTAAAAATAACTGTTCTGATAATTGCCGGACTTGCCGGACTGATAGCCGGGGGCAGGTTAATTGTTGTCAATGCAGTCCAAATTGCCCAGGCAACAGGGGTCAGCGAGAAGATAATTGCATTAACAATTGTAGCGGCAGGCACTTCATTACCTGAGCTGGCTACTTCAGTTGTTGCCGCTGTGAAAAAGAACAATGACATAGCAGTGGGCAACATAATCGGATCCAATATTTTCAATATATTTTTTATTGTGGGAGTAAGTTCTGTTATAAGGCCTGCTAAATATGATAAAGTTTTTAATTCTGACATCTGTTTTTTGTCGTTTGGCACCATTATCCTGTTAATTGCTATGTTTACCGGGCACAGGAAAAAACTTGACCGGTGGGAAGCCGGAGTTTTTTTGTTGCTTTTCGGCGGATATCTTATATATATGTTAAACCGCTGAAAAAGAAATTTAACGTTTATTGGATTTTTATACCGGCCATTATAAAATCCCTGTTTGACTTAATGAGGTTAACAGTCTGGAGCAACATATTTTTTGTTTCTGCCAATGCTTTAAAGAACAGCAAAGAATTCCGTGTGTTAACCTCTTTTGTTTTAATCCGTTTTACCTGTCCTTTCTCAATGTCGTAAAGGATCTCAGATATTTTCATCCTTTTGGAAACCAGATTGTCAATATTGTCAAATTTTTCCTCCTGAATTATATATATTGCCAGTTTGAAGAATTCTTCAACTTCAATCAGCAGCCGGCGTATCTCTTTTGATTGAGATTCAGTGAAAGGCTTATGATGGTTTTCCATATGTTCCTTAAGGGGTTGTACCATGAAATTCAGTGAATGGGCTATTTCACGCTGGTAATCTACCATTTGAATATAGAAATAACCTGAATCCACATCCAGGAGTTTCATTTTTGAGATGGTAGGTATAATATTATTTTTCTGTTTTTTGGTTTTTAAGTTAAGCTGGGTTGTCATCTCCATAACTTCCCGCATATTTGAGATATCTTCATTCAGAAAACTATTGAGGGCTGCAGAAAAAATTTTTTCAGATGCATTAAGTGTTTTAATAACCTGGTTTATAAATTTTTCATTATTCTTGGCGGCTTCATTAATTTCGTATATCAATTCATCATCATCCTTTTTCCCTGTACGACGTTTGAAGAGAATATGAGTACGGACGACCATGACCACAGCCAGTATTACAAATGCAATTATTACAGGAATTCCTTTGGCTCTTATTATCCAGGCAATTAGTCCGCTTATAGAGAATGCAACTATAGCAGTCAGGAACCATCCCCCGATTACTGCAAAGACACCTGAGATGCGGTAAACGGCATTTTCACGTCCCCATGCACGATCGGCAAGAGAGGAGCCCATTGCAACCATGAATGTCACATAAGTTGTAGATAACGGCAATTTAAGGGATGTTCCGAATGCAATAAGGATGCTTGATACCATAAGATTAACCGATGCCCTGAGTTTATCGAATGCAGGTGCATCAGGTTCGTCGCTGACCGCAGGTTCTGTGAAGCGTTTTCTGACAAATGTTATTAACTTTTCAGGCATTAACCTTGTAACTTTTTTGTTCAGCCTTACCGAACTCCTTACGATCGTCCTTGCAAGGGCTGAGGATCCAAATCTTTCAGCTCCCTCCACCTGCCTGCCAAGATTGACCTCTGTTTCTGTGACAGCTTTAGCTTTTTTACTGGTCAATAAAGTAATTATCATTATAACTCCTGCCAGTAACAGAAATATAAAAGGTGTTTCTACATCTCCCAAAAGCATATCCATATTCAGATTCTCAGGGTCAATGCCATCTGACAGTTGCCAGGCCTGATATGATTTAAATCCGGCTACCGGCACACCGATAAAGTTAACAAGGTCATTTCCTGCAAATGCCATTGCAAGGGCAAATGTGCCTGCCAGTACAACCACCTGTAAAATATCTATTTTTAATATCCATTTTAAGATTTGCAATATAACTGTCCAGCTGGCCAGACTTACAGAAAGGATCAAGCCGGTGTTATCTTTAACCCATTCATGCAGAGGTATATTAGATTGTCCTGTCGGGATTTCCGCAAATGTTGATCCGTCAATACCCTTAATTAACATAAAATAAGATATGATGGTTATTGCAACGCCTCCGTAAAACGAACCTGACAGATTGAGCATTTTTTTGTAGTTGAATGTGAAGATTAATCTTACGATATACTGGATCAGTGTGCCAAAGGTGAAGGCAATAACTACTGAAATCAATATTCCTGCTATAATTGCAAGGGCTTTCCCGGTATTAACATAATGAACAAGATCTGAAACGGACCCACCGAGTTTATTAATCCTTACCAGCGCCACTGCAACAGCGGCACCCAGCAATTCAAAAATAAGAGAAACAGTCGTTGATGTAGGTAGTCCGAAAGTATTAAATGCATCCAGTAAAATTACATCGGTGATCATAACAGCAAGGAAAATCACCATGATCTCAGAGAAAGCATACATGTCAGGATGGAATACTCCTTTCCTTGCAACTTCCATCATACCGGTGGAGAAGGTTGCTCCGATCAGTACTCCGATGGCTGCAAGGGTGAAAATAATCCATTTTGGAGCAGCTTTTGAGCCGGTTGCTGAATTAAGAAAGTTAACAGCATCATTACTTACGCCTACAATAAGATCCGAAATAGCCAGTGCGAAAAGGATAACCACTAGTATAATATAGAGATTTTCCATTATCCGGTTCAATATTAATTGACAAATATAGCATATTTCCCGAGGCCGGAATTAATCTGTATAAAGGGAAATTATAAATATATTAACATCAGTAATTATGTCTGAACATTTGTTGTGTTTCTTATTTATATTACAGGTTTAACGGCTGTTCACATAACCGTTATCTGCCGAAAAGTCTGATCAGGTTTATGGTTTTCGTTCAGAGGCTGAACTTAATTTTTATGTGATAATAATTTATATTATGACCTCTCAGGCCTGTGCATACTTATAATTATGAAATTTTACAGCAGAATTTTGTTTATAAAAAAAAAGTTATACTTTGGCGGAACTAAATAAACTACCTTAGTATGAAAAACAGTAATCGCAGAGAATTTATCAGGAACAGCACAGTTGCAGGAATTGGGATTGGAATGGGAGTAACCCGTTTTGACTTACAACCAGATTTTAAAAACCATGAAAAGGGCAAGAGAATAGGATTAATCGGATTGGATACAGGACACAGCGTAGCATTCACAAAATCGATCAATGATCCCCTGGCAGGTAATAAATACTATGGCTACAAGGTTGTTGCAGCATATCCTAATGGAACCGACAAAATTGAGGAATGGAGAGTGAGAATTCCCGAAATAACCGCAGAGGTCAAATCTTACGGAGTTGAGATAGTAAATTCTATTGAAGAGTTATTGGAAAAAGTTGATACTGTGTTATTGACCTGTGTTGATGGCAATAAACATCTTGAACAGGCAATACCTGTTTTTAAAGCAGGAAAACCCGTCTATATAAACAAACCCATTGCAGCATCACTGGAAGATGCTTATGCAATTGCAAGGGAGGCGAAACGATATAATGCAAAGATGTTTTCCTCCTCTGCTCTGCGCTTTTTGGGAGGAATCAAAGAGATAGCAGGAGGGGAGCTTGGCCGGGTAACAGGGGCAGATGCATACAGTCCGGCCCCTATTGAAAAAAATCATCCCGACCTTTACTGGTATGGTGTGCATGGAGTTGAGATTTTATATTCGGTAATGGGCAGAGGATGTAAATCAGTACAGAGAACTTATACAGAAGGTACAGAACTTGTGGTTGGTATCTGGGAAGACCAGAGGATCGGCACCTTTCGTGGTATTCGTGACGGCCATGAAGATTACGGGGGTACGGTATTTGGCGAAAAAGGGATAAAAAAATTGCCGGATTATGCCGGCTATGACGCTATGCTGACTGCCATCACCAAATTTTTTAATACCGGCATTGTTCCGGTTCCGGTTGAAGAGACGCTGGAAATATTTGCATTTCTGCAGGCAGCTGAAGAAAGTAAAAAAAGAGGAGGCGCAGTTGTAGATATCAAGTCTGTGACAGAAGGCCTGAATTTTTAATCTGGTAAAGGGAAAATTAATAATTTGGATTTGATATCTCTTTTATAAGGTTCATGCCAGGAATGCAACGGCCTTTTGAAATACTTTTCTGAATGATGAATTCAGCAGATTATCGTTAACATCACTGTTTACGGGGAATGGAGATTCATGAGTATATGCATATGGAAAATCCATCAGTTTAAAACAGTCAGCTGCAATATTGCTGCCCATACAGGCTTCAATGCCGGGCCAGGGCATAACTTTATCTTTCAGAAGGCTAATACCGGAAATACGGTATTTTGAATTTGTGAAAAATTTTTCTCTTTCTGTTTTTAGTTTATCCTGCCTGATCATTGAATTGAATGCGGAAATGATATTATCGTGCACCATTTCACCATTACCAAATTTGTTTAGATCATCATTGAACCATTCATTGCAATAATAGCTGAATAATTTTTCATAAGCTGTTTTGTCCATAATGTACTTTGACTCTCCGTACATGCTACTGAAAATAGATCCGCCGCAAAATATAAACAGCCGGGAGTTTGTAAATAGTTTGAAAGGATCAGCCATCAGAAGGATCTCTGCCAGGAAGGAACCGATTGAATATGAAAAGATATCAATAGAAGCGTCTTCTGTAAATTCAGGATTAACACCACTCTTTATCTGTCTTGTCAGACTGATAATATCCAGAATAGTCTGAAATCCTGAACTGAAGAAACGTGAAGGTTCTTCAGTAAGTCTTTCACTGAGAGCTGCATTGGCAAAACTCAATGAACGATTATTTAGAGTACCCTTACTGCGTTTTTTTAAAAGAGACCACATTAACCTGGGATCTGCCCACCAGGAAGGTGATCTGTTAATATGAAAAGCCAGGGGAAACAAAACTACAGGTTTACCGGTATTCAGTGTAAGGTATTCTGCCCAATATAAGTATTTGTCCCATTTCCTTTCGTTAAGTCCGTGAAGAAGCAAAATAAAAGATTTTGATCTTGCTGAACCGGAGGGAGTAAAAACAGGGTAATAAAAACTGCTGTTTTCTTTAATTGATGCATCCCTGCCAATATATGTCGACTTGTTAAAATCAAAGTCAGTTAATCCTTTTGAATCAAACTGAAGCATTTTGATTGTTACCGGACTTTCAGTCGGATTTAAATTTTTACCAGTTGTTAAAAAACTGAGTAATTCTTTCTGCTTTTGGCGAAATTTTTCAATTTGCATTTTTATTAAAATGAAAACTATACAGCAAATTAACATCCCTGTCATTGTAATTTCAAATTAAAGGTGTTTGTAAGTGATTGAGGGGGAGAACACCTGCATTTAAGGGATGAATATTCAATATATGGGATGAATTGCTTTTAAAAGTCTCTCAAATGTTTTCGGGAAATAAAGAATCGGTTACTTTTATCTTTTTAATTTTGCAGTATTGGTTTATTTAAGCATTGTGATAAAAATGGATTATTATGAATCAGAAAATTCCTGAATACCTTACCGGGAAGGGAAATTTGATCCGTTTGATTCTTTATACGGCTTTGTTTGCCCTGGTGTTTATAAATATTTACCAGCCTTTTGGCTCCCGGAACTGGTTTCCCGTGTCAGAGGTGATCTTTTTTCTATTTTCAAGCCTGGTGATACTTACCGGAGTACTGGTGGTTGTTATCAGCAGAGTTATTATGTACCGTTATACCAGGAAAAACATACTCTTATTATGGCAATATTTTGTATGGGTTTTGGGTGAGATTGTTGCAATGGCTCTTTTTTATTCACTTTTCGGAAGTATTATTTTGGATGATGTCCGTCCCCTCAGAGAAATTATGAGGCAATCAATTATAAATACCAGTCTGGTTCTTCTTTTACCTTACGGTACTATATGGCTATACTTATCATGGAAGGACAAGAATAAAAAACTTGAGGATCTGAGCCGGGAGGATGGAAAGCAGGAGAAGCAAGTATATCAGATGATGAATTTTTTTGATGAAAAAAAAGAGTTGAAGTTATCTGTAAGATCAGATCAGATTATATGGATCGACTCAGCTGATAACTATGTAAAAATTCATTTTCTTAACAAAGGAAAAATTTCCTCCTTCATGATCAGGAGTACTTTACTGTCGATTGAAAATGATTTTGCCGATACATCTTTGGTAAGATGCAACAGGTCAACAATAGTCAACTTTGACAAAGTAAAAGTTTTAAGAAAAGAGCAGGAGGGCATATTTTTGAGCCTCGATATTGAGTCAGTTCCGGATATTCCTGTTACTAAAAAATATACGGGTGCGGTTCTTTCGAGGTTTTCAGGTTATTCAAAATGACCCGGGCTAATTCTGACATATATGTTTAAATAGCTCATAATCATTTTACTCCCCATTTTTTATTTGGTTCGGGCCCCATCTGAAAAACTAATGTTTCGCCGTTTTTAATTTCAGCATGGTCAAAAAATGGCTTGTTTAAAGGTATACCGTTGAGGCTTGCAGACTGAATATATTTATTTTTTGCAGAGTTATTGCGGACTTCAACAGTGAATTTTTTAATGTTTTTGATTTTTTCATCAGGATGAATTATAATTTTACTGAACAGCGGACTGCCAATTGAATAATCATTCTGTCCTGGAGCAACAGGATAAAAACCCATAGCGCTCATTATATACCAGGCCGACATTTGTCCCATATCCTCATTACCACAAAGTCCTGCAGGTCCGTCATCATAGAAATTTTCCATAACTTCTCTGACAATTTTCTGGGTTTTCCAGGGAAGGCCCGCATAATTATATAAATATGTTATATGGTGGCTGGGTTCATTTCCATGTGCGTATTGTCCGATGAGACCTGTAACGTCAGGAACTGACTCAGGGATATCCGAATCAACAGAAAACAGGGAATCCAGTTTTTCGGTAAATTTTTCTTTTCCGCCGAGAAATTCAATAAGTGCGGCAACATTATGCGGAACGAACCATGTATATTGCCATGCATTTGCTTCTGTATAATGACGTTGAGCTCCGTGCCCTATAAATTTGGGGTCAAATGGTTCCAGCCACGACCCATCGCTTTTTTTGGGACGTGCAAATCGTGATAAGGTATCCAGTACATTTTTATAGTATAATGCCCTTTTTGAAAATAAAGTATAATCGTCATCTTTCCCAAGTGCTTTTGCAAATTGGGCCACACACCAGTCATTGTATGCATATTCAAGTGTTCTCGACACAGATTGTCTCTCTTGGTCGTAAGGTATATATTCATATTCAAGATAATACTTCAGTCCCACACGTCCTTTTGACCTGTGGTCAGCCGGTGGAATTTCCGTTGCATTCTTTTTTACAGCCTGATATGCTTTTTCTGCATCAAAATTACTGATATCTTTCATAAAAGCATCGAGAATTGCCGGAGCGGGGTGATCACCAATCATATCATTTGTATAACAATTGCCAAACTGTTGTGGTGTTGGCAGCCATCCGCCCTGTTGGTATTGTGCAATCATTGTATTAATTGCATTACTGTTTCTTTCAGGTTCTATCAATGCAAGCAGGGGCATTTCAGCCCTGTAGGTATCCCACAGGGAAAAGTCACTTAAGTATGTAAAGTCTTCTGCTGTGTGAATATTGTTATCCAGTCCTGTATATTTCCCGTCAACATCGCCGAAAGTTGCCGGGAATAAAAGAGAGTGGTACATAGCAGTATAAAAAGTATTAAGCTTTTGCTTTGCATTGTCATCATTCTCATTCGGATGCACCTCAATTTTGCCCAGCGCTTTATTCCATATCTCAGATCCCTGTTCTTTTACCTTTGCGAAATTCCAGTGAGGGATTTCTGTTTCCATATTCAGGCGGGCCTGGTCAATACCGGTATAAGATATACCCACTTTAACCTTTATAGTTTCTTCATCGGAAGTGACATAATTAATAAAAGCTCCTATGTTCTGACCTGATTCTTTTTTTGAGCCGGGAATAATGTCTTCCCCTTTCCATGTACCTGATGAATTAAAAGGTTTACTGAATCTGGCATAGAAATATACTTTTTGATTCTTCACAAAGCCTTTTGATTCTCTGTATCCGGCTATTTCATTATCATTAACTATTTCGATCATGGCATTTAAGCACGAATCACTAATTCCATGATGCATATCAATAATTATGTGGGCGTTATCAGATTCGGGGAAGGTATATTTATGAAAGCCTGTCCTGGGAGTTACTGTTAACTCTGCTTTAATGTCATAATCTTTTAAAAGGACGGAGTAATATCCGGGCGAACTGATCTCATCGTCATGAGAAAACCCTGATCTGTAACCCTCATCAGGGTTGGCTTTATCACCCGCTTTAATTTTGAGGTCACCGGTTAAGGGCATCAGGAGAATATCACCCCAGTCGCCCGCACCCATACCGCTTCTGTGCAAATGGCTGAAACCCATAATCGAACTGTCACTGTAATGGTATCCTGAGCACCAGTCCCAACCTTTAATATCGGTATCAGGACTTAACTGAACCATTCCACCCGGCAAGGCTGCACCGGGGAAAGTGTGTCCGTGGCCATCAGTACCTACCATGGTATTTACATAATCAGTGTACCTGACCTTATTCGATTTGTCGCATCCTGTCATAAAAATTAAGGCCGGTATTATTAACAGGATTACTTTAGTTAAATTTTTCATTTTGTATGGTTTACAGGTGATAAAAGGTTTTTCTCCATTGTTAATGCTAATAACTCTCTAAGGTAAAATGCAAATTACAATATTTATTTATAAATTGACTTATTTACGCAAAAAGCTGCCTTTACCGGGCAGCTTTTTTTGCCGGAATATGTCAGTTTTTAAATTTCAGAAAAATTCTATTAAAACACCGGACTTTGAATTATATACACTCTTCAGAAATCACTTCTCCTGAAGTATTTATTACGGCGACTTTTAAGGGCACTTTCCTTGCAGATTTTGAAAGGGCTGTCTGAATCATACGGATAAGTCCGCCGCAACAGGGCACTTCCATGATAACTGCTGTAATTGTATTTACCATAGCCTCATTGATCAGGCGAATAAATTTTTGAATATAAATTTCGGTATTCTGGTCAAGTTTCGGACAGGCAATTACCATCTTTTTGCTTTTTAAAAATTTTCTGTGAAAATCGCCATGTGCAAAAGCAGTGCAATCGGCTGCAATAAGAAGGTCGGCATTGCTGTAAATGGAAGAGGCGGGATTAACCAGATGCAACTGTACTGGCCAGTGGGTAAGGGCAGAAGGCATTTCTGCCTTGTTCATTGTAATTCCGGCAGCATTGAAAGGCACTGCTGCACTACCGGGACAAACTGATTGTTTTATCACCGGATCTTGCCTTTTACCATGCAGCAGTTCATGGACTTCACCGATTTCAAATGGAAGCCGGCCCTGGTTCGTTTTAATATAATTCAGTGCCTGCTTCAGATAATCTTTCTCCCCGTGATCCTGTAAATGTTTCAGGTGTGCAAAAACCGTAGATTTCCCGCTTTTTATCATTTCAGCGATCACCGCAGCTTCGTCATACTCCTCAGCCTGCCGTCTTTCAATGCTTATTGCATCCTTTGGACAATGGCCCAGGCATGCTCCCAGTCCGTCACACATCAGCTCACTTACCAGCCTTGCCTTTCCGTCAATGATCTGTAATGCCCCTTCGTGACAGTTTGGGATGCACTCACCGCACCCGTCGCATAATTGCTCATCTATTTTTACAATTTCCCGTATCATGATTCAAATTTTACAGAGCAAAACTACTGATGAGAGGCTTATAAATTTGTATCAATTGTTACAAAACCGGGAAAAATTTTAGTTGCAAACGACTGGAGAATCATTACAGGCCTGGTATCCGGAGCCTCGTTGACCGGTTTTTACAGAGAAACCTGATAGTGCCGGCAAGGTGTTGAACTATTATTCAAATTCCTTTGGCACACCGCAGATAATGATAAATGGCTTTTCTCCCTTATTCCGGTACTGGTGTTTTTCGTCAGGATCAACAATTGCAAAATCACCTGTTTTGACCGGATTTTCTTCACCTATAGCATTGACAAGAGCTCCCTCTCCTTCAATAATATAATTCATGTGTTCATACGGATGGCTGTGAAATGGAGTATGTCCTCCCGGTTCAACCGTGAATACCCTGAAAGAGTATACCGGTGCACTGTCTTTACTTCCCAGGGGAATTTGTTTCCATGCTCCGGCTGCACCTTCCATGTTAACTTTTTTCTTTTCAACTTTTTCAAGTGAGATAATCTTCATTTCTTAAGTTTTTGTTTTTTCAAATATATTATAAATTGCTTAATTAAAGTGATGTTGACCTGCCTAATCAAGTCTTCCCATAAAAGTCAGTTCGCTCGAGACAGATAATATATTTTGAAACGGAACTGAGATTGAATGGATCGGAGTACTTATCAAGAGTTTATTCCGGTTTATCATCACCAAAAATCTATTAGATCGGTAAGAGGAGATATAATTTACATGTAATCAGGGTGTTTGTAAATTTTAGATGGTTCACTAAGTAACAGTTATTTTAAAATACAATTAGTTTATTACTTTTAACGCTCAAAAAAATAATTTTATCATGATTGAGTTAATTGCTCGTGCCAGTCAATTTCAGGACAGAGTGGCAGTAAAAAGTAAAGGGGAAAGTTATTCATACCGGCAGCTTCTTGATACATCTCAAAATATCGCTGTCAGGTTATTAGAAAGGAGGAAAGATCTGGATGAAGCAAGAATTGCTTTTTTAGTACCAGGCGGCTTTGATTATGTCTCTATCCAGTGGGGAATATGGAGGGCCGGAGGGATTGCTGTTCCTCTTTGTGAAAAACATCCCCTGGAATCTATGCAGTATGTTATTGACGACACAAAAGCTTCTGCTGTTATTTTTTCCAAAGAATTTGAACCATTGATCTCCCGGCTTGCAAATATTCCTAAAGAATGTTTTATATGTTCAGATCAATTTTCACGGCATGAAGGAAACTTGCCTGATATTGACCCCGAACGGCGGGCTATGATACTATATACCAGTGGAACTACCGGATCACCAAAAGGTGTTGTTACAACACATTTTAATATTGAAAAGCAGATAACATCCCTTATAAAAGCATGGGAATGGGGAAAAGACGATCACATCTTGAATGTACTTCCTTTGCATCATGTTCATGGAATTATTAATGTAATGAGCTGTGCATTATGGATCGGGGCTTGTTGTGAATTTCTTCCAAAGTTTAATGCAGGTGAAGTTTTTAACATTTTCAACAAAAAGGAAGTAAATGTTTTTATGGCAGTTCCAACCATATATTTTAAACTGATTGCACACTGGAAACAGCTTCCGGAGATTGAAAAGAAGGAGGTCTCTGAAATCATTAAAGATTTCAGGTTAATGGTATCCGGTTCTGCTGCCCTGCCTGTGAGTGTTTTTGAAGAGTGGAAACAAATCAGCGGGCATTTTTTACTGGAGCGTTACGGGATGACAGAAATAGGAATGGCCATAAGCAATCCATACAAAGGAGAGCGTAAACCCGGATTTATCGGGCAACCGTTACCGGAAGTGAAAATAAGGCTGACTGATGAAAGAAATAATGTTGTTACAGGAGGAAATCCGGGTGAGATTCAGATAAAAGGCCCTAATGTTTTTTTGGAATACTGGGACAGACCAAAAGAGACAGCAGATTCTTTCACACCTGATGGCTGGTTTAAATCGGGCGATATTGCTGTATTCGAGGAAGGAAGTTATAAGATATTGGGCAGAAATTCGACAGATATTATCAAATCAGGAGGATATAAAATTTCAGCTTTAGAGATTGAAGAGGTTTTGCGAACTCATCCTGAGATCAAGGATTGTGCCGTTGTTGGTATTCCGGATTTGGAATGGGGTGAAATTATTGCTGCCAGCCTTGTTCCGGAAAATGATAAAATTGATTTGGAAGAACTTACGGTATGGCTGAAGAATAAGCTGCCCGGATATAAGATTCCCAGGCGATATATTTTTCAGAACGATTTACCCAGAAATGTTTTGGGGAAGGTAACTAAAAATGAATTGAAGAAAATATTTACAACTGACAGATAATTATGAAAATATACGGAGTGGCCCTGCTTGCGGGTTGTTTTCTGACTGGAAAACTGATTGGTAATATTTTAGGTGAAGTTATCGGAATTAACGGTGATATCGGAGGTGTCGGATTTGCAATGCTTCTGCTTATGCTGCTTACAACCTGGATGAGAAAAAAAGGTTTGCTTGTTCAGGAGACAGGGGAGGGGATACTTTTCTGGACATCAATGTATATTCCAATTATTGTTGCCATGGCAGCAACTCTTAATGTAAAAGCTGCAATTTCAGGAGGCTGGATCGCAATTTTTGCCGGTTTAAGTGCTACTGTGGCATGCTTTATTTTAGTCCCTTTGATCTCAAGAGTCGGGCAAAAACAAAATACCGGGGAGTAACTTATGGAAAATCTTAAAAATATTATAGACGTTAACGGACTGGTATTTGCCTTTCTTTTTGTAGGTGTTATAATGCTTATATCATACTGGATTTCAAAAAATTTAACAGGGAAAAAAATTCCGGGCGTAGCTATTGCAATTATTGCCGGATTAGCCCTTGCTTTGCTCGGTAATAAAAATGGATTAGCCGACCTGCCGTTATTTGCAGGACTGGCTCTTCTGGGAGGTGCGATGCTGAGGGATTTTGCGGTAGTTGCAACAGCAATGGGAGCTGATCTGTATCATATAAAACGAGCAGGTCCGGCTGGATTAGTATCGTTAATTACAGGTGTAACAATATCATTTATTTTTGGAGCATCAGTGGCACTTATCATGGGTTATACCGATGCTGAAAGCATTACCACGATTGGTGCCGGAGCTTGTACCTACATTGTCGGACCGGTTACCGGGTCAGCAATCGGTGCAAGTTCGGACGTGATTGCCATAAGTGTTGCCGCGGGCGTAGTTAAAACAATTGTAGTTACAACCGGAACTCCTCTGATAGCCAAAAAGATCGGATTGAATAATCCGCATTCTGCCCTGGTTTTCGGTGGATTAATGGGAACAACCAGCGGAGTTACCGCAGGACTGGCGGCAACTGATGCAAGACTTGTACCTTACGGCGCACTGACTGCTACATTTTATACAGGCTTAGGTTGTTTGCTATGTCCGTCAGTATTTTATCTGGCAATAAAACTGATATTAAATTTTTGAACAGGAGGAAAGGATTTTTATTGGTTCAATGCCTTATCTTTTGCCGTTCACTTCAGTGAAAAGATGAGAGCTATGATATATAATAAATTAGGCAGCTAAATTTGTTTAGAGCCTTATCCTTTGCCGTTCACTTCAGTGAACGGATTATAATATGGAATTATTAATTAAAGTTTCCCACATAGGAAAGTGTTGATAAAAGCGAAAATTAAAA